>JAXDNZ010000210.1:0-4024 GCA_034669185.1 Hyphomicrobiales bacterium | reverse complement strand
GTCGCCGTGCGGCGGCTGCACGCGGCCGGTATCGAGGTCATTCTCGACGTGGTCTATAATCACACCGCGGAAGGGAGCGAGCTCGGACCGACCCTCTCATTCCGCGGGCTCGACAATTCCAGTTACTACCGCCTGCTGCCGGACAATCCGCGCCATTGCATCAACGACACAGGCACCGGAAACACGGTGAACCTGTCCAACGCTCGCGTCCTCCAGATGGTGATGGATTCGTTGCGCTACTGGGTGACGCAGTTTCACGTCGATGGTTTTCGCTTCGATCTTGGCGTCACGCTCGGGCGTGAGCCGCACGGTTTCGATCCGCGCGCAGGCTTCTTCGATGCGTTGCGGCAGGATCCGATCCTGTCCCGCGTCAAGCTGATCTCGGAGCCGTGGGACATCGGGCCCGGCGGATACCAGCTCGGACATCATCCGCCCGGCTTCGCAGAGTGGAACGATCGCTATCGCGATGGAACGCGGCGTTTCTGGCGCGGCGACGCCGGCCAGCGCGGCGAACTCGCGGCGCGCATTTCCGGCTCGAGCGACCTATTCGACCGGCGTGCTCGGCGGCCGTGGGCTTCAGTGAACTTTGTGGCATCGCACGATGGCTACACGACGGCCGACATCGTGAGTTATGTCAACAAGCACAACGAAGCAAACGGCGAAGATAACCGCGACGGCCACAGCGAAAATTATTCAGCCAACTGGGGGGTCGAAGGTCCAAGCGACGATCCGGCCATCAAGCAGACGCGCACGCGCGTGCAACGCGCATTGCTCGCGACGTTGTTGTTCTCACACGGGACACCGATGCTGCTTGCTGGTGACGAGTTCGGCCGCACCCAACGCGGAAACAATAATGCCTATTGCCAAGACAATGAGATCTCCTGGCTTGATTGGAAGCAGGCCGAAGCACCCGAGGCGCAGGAATTGGCGCGTTACGTGGCACGGCTCGTGCGACTGCGCCATGACCATCCCGTGCTGCGGTGTCGCCACTTTCTGCACGGAAACGAAATCGCACCCGGCCTGCTGGACGTCGCCTGGTTTGATACGCGGGGCGAGATTATCTCAAGTGAATCCTGGAACAATCCCGAAGAGCGCGTGCTCGCGTTGCGGCGCGCTTCTGCCGACGGGGACGGAACTGTTTCGATCCTGACGCTGTTTCTCAATCCCAACGGTGAGGACCAGCTTTTTACCATGCCACCTCCGGAACTCCCGACGCGTCTGCTGCTTGACAGCGCCGACCCCGCGAAAACCGAAAATGACATCGAGGGCAGGGAGCTTGTCGTGGCGGCGCGCAGCGTCATGCTAACCCAGAGCGTCCGCCGCGCCGACCCGACATGAGTTTGTTTGCACGCGATCTCCCGTTCGGCGCGACGGTGCTCGACGATGGCCGGACGCGCTTTCGCCTGTGGGCTCCAAACCAGCAGAACGTCTCCGTCGAGATCGAAAACGGTGGCACACCCGTACCGATGCGCGGTGACGCGGCGGGATGGTTCGAAACGGAGGTCGCGTGCGGCTCTGACACGCTTTATCGCTATCGTCTTGGCTCAGGCGTCGCGATACCCGACCCGGCCGCACGGGCACAGGCGGCTGACGTGCACGGGCCGAGCCGGGTCGTCGATCCGCGTGCGTACCGCTGGCGCAACACCACCTGGCGGGGTCGGCCTTGGACCGAGACGGTTCTGTACGAATTGCACGCCGGCCTTCTTGGCGGATTTGCCGGGATTGCTTCAGCACTGTCGAAGCTTCAGAACATCGGGGTTACCGCCGTTGAGCTGATGCCGGTCAACGACTTTCCGGGTGAGCGGAACTGGGGTTACGACGGCGTACTGCCGTTCGCACCGGACCGCGCTTACGGTTCACCTGACGATCTGAAGGCCTTGGTCGACAGAGCACATGACCTCGGCCTCATGATTTTTCTCGATGTCGTCTACAATCACTTCGGTCCCGACGGGAACTATCTCGCAAGTTATGCGCCGGATTTCTTCCGGGAGGATTTATCAACACCTTGGGGACCTGCAATCGACTTTCGCCGCAATGAGGTGCGGCGCTTCTTCACCGAGAACGCCCTGTACTGGTTGATGGAGTACCGTTTCGACGGACTGCGTTTCGACGCCGTGCACGCGATCACTGAAGCCGATTGGCTCGACGAGATGGCGGCTGAGGTGCGCAGAACCGTGGAGCCGGGGCGTCACGTTCATCTCGTGCTCGAGCATGACGGCAATGTCGCCGATCATCTGCGGCGCGATTTCAACGCGCAGTGGAACGACGACGGACATCACGTCCTGCACGTGATTCTGACGGGAGAGAACGAAGGCTATTACGGTGACTACGCCGAACGCCCCGCCGAGCAGCTCGCGCGCTGCCTCTCGGAAGGGTTCGTTTATCAGGGCGAGCCATCCGCGCACCGCAAGGGTGAGCCACGCGGCACGCCGAGCCGCGATTTATCGCCGTCGGCATTCGTCCTTTTCCTGCAGAACCACGACCAGATCGGAAATCGCGCGTTCGGCGACCGGCTTGCGGCAACTGTCGAGCCGCGTGCGCTGGAAGCCGCGATCGCGCTCCAACTGCTCTGTCCGCAGATCCCGTTGATCTTCATGGGCGAGGAAGAGGCTAGCACCTCGCCGTTCCAGTTCTTCACCGATCACCATGGCGAGCTCGCGGACGCGGTTCGCGAGGGACGGCGGCGGGAGTTCGCCAGCTTCGCGGCTTTCTCCGATCCTGCGCGGCGCGCGAAGATCCCCGACCCGAATGCGCCTGAGACCTTTGAGCGATCGCGCCCGCAAGGTGATCCCAAGCGTGGAGCGGAGCGGCGCACGCTGTATCGCAAGCTTCTGTCGCTCCGCCAGGAACACGTGGTACCGCGGCTTCAAGGTGCGAGGTCGATCGGCGCGCAGGCCATCGGCCCATCCGCCGTCGTGGCGCGCTGGCGCCTCGGCGACGGCGCGGTGTTGACGCTTGCCGCCAATCTCGGGGCGCAGCCTTGCGGGCTCGACCGGCCGCCAGGCGGTCTCATCTTTGAAACGTCGCACGACGCCGGCGCGATGGGTGGCGGTCAACTGGGCGGTTACACCACGCTCGCGTTCCTGGAGGCGGGCCGTGGATGACGCGGTCCGCGAGCTTGCGCGCGACGTGGGTGTCGCGAGCGACTGGATCGATGCTGCCGACCGGCCTCAGCGGGTGGCGATCGAGCCGTTGCGCGCGGTGCTCTCGGCGCTTGGGTTCACTTGTTCGACGAGCGCAGAGATCGCGGAGAGCCGCGCGCGTCTGCACGAGCTGTCGGAAAAGCCACCGCCGCTCGTCACCGCGACGACGCAAGTGCCGACTGATCTGCACGGGTTCGGCGCGGAGAGCGATCGAGCCGCGGAACTTGTTCTCGAATCGGGCGGCATCGTGCCGCTCAGCCTATGGACCAACGGCGATGCGCTCACCGCGCCGCCGATCAGCGAGCCCGGATACCACCGGCTACGGTTCGCCGATCGTGAGATCACGCTCGCGGTCGCACCGCCGCGCTGCGTGACCATCGCCGACCTCTCGCTGGGCAAGAAGATTTATGGCCTCGGCGTTCAGCTCTATGCGCTGCGACGATCGGACGATGCCGGTGTCGGCGACACCACCGCGCTAGCCGACCTCGTGGCCGCAGCCGCACGCGAGGGGGCCGATGCGATCGCGCTCAGCCCGGTGCACAGCCTGTTCGCCGCTGATGCTCGGCACTATGGTCCTTACTCGCCGTCGAGCCGCCTGTTCCTCAATCCGCTGTTCGCAGACGCCGCGACGCTGTTCCGGCCGGAACGCATCGCGCGGGCGATGGATGCCGTCCACGGAGAGCCCGCACGTTTCCAGCATGACCGCCTGATCGATTGGCCTCGTGTCGCGCTCGCGAAGTACGGACTGCTGCGCCGCCTGTTCGACGATTTCGTGGCCCACGATTTAACGCAAGCAAGCGAGCTCGCCGCGGATTTCCAGTCCTTCGTGAACGAAAGCGGGGAGCGCCTGCGCGAACATGCGTTGTTCGAGGCGCTGCACG
>JAXDNZ010000209.1:0-4060 GCA_034669185.1 Hyphomicrobiales bacterium | reverse complement strand
TTGTCGTGATGTTTCTTGATGCCGTCGACGTGCACCGAGAAGAACAGATAGGGCGAGGGCTCGAACTCGCCGAGCTTCTTCTCCAGCAGCAGAGCGTTGGTGCAGAGCGAGACGAACTTCTTGCGCGCCACGATACCTTTGACGATCGCGCCGATATCCTTGTGGATCAGCGGCTCGCCGCCCGGGATCGCGACCATCGGCGCGCCGCACTCGTCGACCGCGTCGAGGCATTCCTGCACCGAGAGGCGCCGATTGAGGATCGGGTCCGGATAGTCGATCTTGCCGCAGCCCGAGCACGCGAGATTGCAGCGGAAGAGGGGCTCGAGCATCAGCACGAGCGGATAGCGCTTGTTCCCCATGAGCTTCTGCTTCACGAGGTAGGCGCCAATCTTCACTTCCTTGAAAAAGGGTACGGCCATCCTGTTACTTTCTGAGTTTCTCAGCTGACAAATGACGGTGCCGTGTCGGGCGTCAACTCGCCCGGCTCACCGTCCGTGTTGCAAACCCCTCGGTCAATTCGGCGGGCAGGCGGAATTCCATATGTTCTTCACGTCCCGGCAGCGTCGAAACCTCGACCGGCCCGAGACGGCGCAACGCGTCGATCACGTCGTTGACCAGCACTTCCGGCGCCGAGGCGCCTGCCGTGAGGCCGACGACGTCGGCGTCCTTGACCCATTCGGGCTGCAGCGCGCTGCCGTCCGCGATCAGGTAGCTCGGAATGCCCTCCTCGGCGCCGATCTCGCGCAGGCGGTTCGAATTGGACGAATTCTGCGCGCCGACCACCAGGATCACGTCGACGAGCTTCGAGAGATCGCGCACGGCGGACTGGCGGTTCTGCGTCGCGTAGCAGATGTCGCGCGTTTCGGGTCCGATGATGTCGGAGAACTTGCGCTGCAGCGCGCCGATGATGCCCTTGGTGTCGTCGACCGACAGCGTCGTCTGGGTCACATAGGCGACGGGCGTGTGAGCCGGGATGGCGAGCTCGTCAACTTCCTTCTCGTTCTGCACGAGGATTACCGGGGCGGGAATCTGGCCCATGGTGCCTTCGACTTCCGGATGGCCGGCGTGTCCGATCAGGATAAGCGTGCGGCCCTGGCCGACGTAGCGCTTGCCCTGATTGTGCACCTTGGTGACGAGCGGACACGTCGCGTTGAGCACCGGCAGGCTGCGCGTCGCGGCCTCCTGTTCGACGCTTTTGGCGACGCCATGCGCGGAGAACACCGTCACGGCGTTCGGCGGCACTTCGGAGAGCTCCTCCACGAACACCGCGCCCTTCTTCCGCAGGCTTTCGACGACGTGCTTGTTGTGCACGATCTCGTGCCGCACGTAGACGGGCGGCCCGTACTTCTGCAACGCGCGTTCGACGATCTCGATCGCGCGCACGACGCCGGCGCAGAACCCGCGCGGCTGGGCGAGAATGACCTTCATCGTGCGGCCCGGCTCGTTGCAACTGACATCACGTCTCCGGATACACTTATGCGCGCGAGGAACGCGCGCAACCCGATGGAACCTACTATCACGCCAGAAAGCGCGTTGCACCAAGGCGATTCTGGTCGCGGCCCAAGGCCTCGAACACTTTCGCCACAATTCCCTTCGCGTCGAGGCCGGCCTTGGCATACATCGCGGCCGGCGAATCCTGATCGATGAAGCTGTCGGGCAGCACCATGCAGCGCACCTTCAGACCGGCGTCGAGCGCACCGTGCTCGGCCAGCGTCTGCAGCACGTAGGCGCCGAAGCCGCCGATCGCGCCTTCCTCGATCGTGATCAGCACTTCGTGCTCCTTCGCGAGTCGGAGCACAAGGTCGGTATCGAGGGGCTTGGCAAAGCGCGCATCCGCGACCGTCGGCGTCAGGCCCTGCGCCGCCAGCATGTCGGCGGCCTTGTGGCATTCCTGCAGACGGCCTCCATACGATAACAGCGCGACGGAAGTTCCTTCGCGCAAGATGCGGCCTTTTCCAATCTCGAGCGGTACGCCGAATTCCGGCATCTCGACGCCGACGCCGTCGCCGCGCGGATAGCGCAGCGCGGAGGGACGGTCGTCGATCGCGACCTGCGTCGCCACCATGTGCGCGAGCTCAGCCTCATCGGCGGCCGCCATCAGTACGAAGCCGGGCAGGCAGCCAAGATAGGCGATATCGAACGATCCCGCGTGCGTGGGGCCATCGGCACCTACCAGTCCGGCGCGGTCGAGCACAAAACGTACCGGCAGGCGCTGGATCGCGACGTCGTGCACCACCTGGTCGTAAGCGCGCTGCAGGAACGTCGAGTAGATCGCGGCGAATGGCTTGTAGCCTTCGCTCGCCAAACCGGCGCAGAACGTCACGCCGTGCTGCTCGGCGATGCCGACATCGAAGGTGCGCTGCGGAAACGCCTTGCCGAAGATGTCGATTCCCGTGCCACCCGGCATCGCCGCCGTGATCGCGACGATCTTGTCATCCTTGCGCGCCTCTTTCACGAGGCTCTCGCCGAAAACTTTCGTATAGGAGGGCGCGTTCGCCTGCGCCTTCGCCTGCTTGCCGGTCGCGACGTCGAACTTGACGACGCCGTGGTACTTGTCGCTCGAGGCTTCGGCCGGCGCGTAACCCTTGCCCTTCTGCGTCACGACATGGACGAGAATCGGCCCGTTCTCGGCGTCGCGCACGTTCTTGAGCACCGGCACGAGGTGATCGAGATTGTGCCCGTCGATCGGCCCCACGTAGTAGAAGCCGAGCTCCTCGAACAGCGTGCCGCCGGTGAGAAAGCCGCGCGCGTATTCTTCGACGCGCATCGCCTTTTCCTCGACCGATTTCGGCATGCGCTTGGCGATCTGCTTGCCGATCTCGCGCAGCGACGTGTAGGTGCGTCCCGAGATCAGGCGCGCCAGATACGCCGAGAGTGCCCCGACCGGGGGCGCGATCGACATCTCGTTGTCGTTGAGGATCACGATCAGGCGCGAATTCATCGCGCCGGCATTGTTCATCGCCTCATAGGCCATGCCGGCCGACATCGCGCCGTCGCCGATGACGGCGATCACGTTGCGTTTCTCTCCGCCAAGATCACGGGCGACCGCCATGCCGAGGCCGGCCGAGATCGAGGTCGAGGAGTGCGCTGCTCCAAAGCAGTCGTACTCGCTCTCGGCGCGCTTGGTGAAGCCCGACAGCCCGCCACCCTGACGCAGCGTCCGGATGCGGTCGCGCCGCCCGGTCAGGATCTTGTGCGGGTAGGCTTGGTGGCCGACGTCCCAGATCAGCCTGTCGTTGGGCGTGTCGAACACATAGTGCAGTGCAACGGTCAACTCGACCACGCCGAGACCGGCCCCGAGATGGCCGCCGGTCACTGCCACCGCGTTGATCGTTTCGGTCCGCAGTTCGTCGGCAACTTGCCGCAGGTCCTTCTCGTTAACCAAACGGAGGTCGGCGGGGCTCTTGATCGCGTCCAACATTGTGGTCATTAACGCCTTGATCGGGACATCATCGTCCATAGAAAGTCACTCGGAACTCGGCACGGCGGGCAAGTCGGCAAGTTTGCCCCGAGCCTTGCCGCAGCGCAATGAACTAATACATGCCGTTCGGAACCGATGGCAAATCCTTGATGTTGGCTTCGTTAGCGGCCCGCGCCCGGTTCCGGGCTTCCCGGGTCATCAACGCCACGCACTGTCGCGCGGTTCAGGTCGTTTAACCAATTCGGCGCGTCGGCGCCACTGATCAGCCGATAAAAAGAGAGAATTTCAAGGCATGCTTAAGGCCGCGATTGTAGCAACTGTGAAGATATGCACGCGTCATGCGTGGACGACGATCATCATCGGCGCCTTGTTCGGGGTCATTTCAGGTATTTATGCGGCAACTCATTTTTCCATCAACACCGACATCAATAAACTGATCTCGCCAGACCTTACCTGGCGCAAGCGGGAGATCGCATTCGAGCGGTCATTTCCTGAGCGTTATCAATCTATACTAGCCGTGGTCGATGCGCCGACCCCCGAGCTCGTGACGCAGGCGACGGCGGCACTGGTCGCCAAGCTGTCCGAGATGCCGGAGGTGTTCCTGGCGATTGCGCAGCCCGGGGGCGGACCGTTCTTTCG
>JAXDNZ010000208.1:0-3999 GCA_034669185.1 Hyphomicrobiales bacterium | reverse complement strand
GCGCAATGCCCGAGGCCGGCGGCATGTGGGCGAGCGCTGTCAGAAAATCCTCATCGATCGGATAGCGTTCGCCATGGACGCGCTCCTTCTCCGCCATTTCGCTCTCGAAGCGGCGCCGCTGCTCGGTGGCGTTGGTGAGCTCGCCGAAAGCGTTTGCGACTTCGACGCCGCAAACATACAGCTCGAAGCGTTCGGCAACGCGGGGATCATGCATGGTCGGCCGCGCAAGCGCTGCTTCGGATACCGGATACTCGTCGAGGATGGTGGCGCGGCCGATGCCGAGATTGGGCTCGACCCGCTCGACCAGCACACGGCTGAAGACGTCCGACCAGGTGTCGTCATCGGCCACGCGGATGCCGCGCGCACGCGTCGCCGCCACGAGCGCTTCGCGGTCGGTGTCCGCGCCGTTTAGCGTTGCGAGCAGATCAATCCCGGCGAAACGGTCAAACGCGCCCGCGACCGTCAACCGTTCGGGCCGCGCGAGCGGATCCGCGCTACGACCGCGAAATGTGAAGGCACTGGCCTTCGCCGCGTCCGCCGCCGCCGCGAGCAACGCCGCGCAATCGTCCACCAACACGCCGTAGGGCTCGTTGGCGCGATACCATTCGAGCATCGTGAATTCGGGGTGATGCAGCGCGCCGCGCTCGCGATTCCTGAATACGCGCGCGAATGTGAACAACCGCGCCTCGCCGGCTGCGAGCAGCTTCTTGGCGGCGAATTCGGGAGAGGTGTGAAGATAGAATCGCGACTGTGCCGTGTCGGGCGCGACGAGCTCGGTCGAAAATGCGTGCAGGTGGGCCTCGTTGCCGGGGGAGGCTTGCAGGATCGCGGTTTCGACCTCGACGAAATCTTTCGCCTCGAACCAGGATCGCAGCGCCGCCGAAATGCGCGAGCGTGCCATCAAAAACGGCCGGCGGTCGGCATAGACGTGAGGCGCCCACCACGGGGACGTCATGCCCTGCCCCGCGCTCAATCAAGCCGCACGAAAATGCTGGCGCGCCGAGCCAATATCAGTATGTTGCGCCCCGACATTTCCGCCCGTCCGGCGCCAAGCCATTGAGGAACCAACGTGAAAGTCATCGCTTCGTCCCTCCGCAAGGGTAACATCGTCGAGCACGAGGGCCAGCTCTACGTCGTGCTCAACGCCGAGAGCTTCCATCCCGGCAAAGGCACGCCGACCACGCAGATTGACATGCGCCGGATCAGCGACGGCGTAAAGACCGCGCAACGCTACAAGACCACCGAGCAGGTCGAGCGCGCTCATGTGGAGGAGCGCGAGCACCAGTTCCTCTACCAGGATGGCGACGGCTTCCATTTCATGAACATGGAAAACTACGACCAGATCACGATGCAAGACGACGTCATCGGCGATCAGGCCGCCTATCTGCATCCCGAGATGAAGGTCATGCTCGCCATGCACGAGGGCAAAGCGATCTCGATCGTGCTGCCGCAGAAGGTCACGCTGGAAGTGACCGACACCGAGCCGACCACCAAGGGGCAGACCGCCTCCTCGTCATACAAGCCGGCGACACTGTCGAACGGCGTGCGCACCAACGTGCCGCCGTTCATCTCGATCGGCACGCGGGTCGTGGTGATGACGGCGGACGGCTCGTATGTCGAGCGCGCGAAGGACTAGGCTTTCGATTTTCGCCCCTTCGCCGACGCGATCGGAGTGCGCGGCCGGAACCAAACGAGGGGCCCGCAGGCCCCTCGCGACGTGATCGTTTCTGCCTTATGCGGCGACGCCGGTGCCGATCTGGCAACTCACCCCGGTGCCGCCGAGCCCGCAATAGCCGCCTGGATTTTTGGCGAGATATTGCTGGTGGTAGTCCTCGGCAAAATAGAACGGCGGCGCGTCGAGAACTTCCGTCGTGATCCCGCCGTAACGCTCTGCGCTGAGAGCCTTCTCGTACACGGCCTTGGAGGCTTCGGCGGCTTTGCGCTGCTGCGGTCCGTAGACGTAGATGCCGGAGCGATACTGCGTGCCGACATCGTTGCCCTGGCGCATGCCTTGGGTAGGGTCGTGCCCTTCCCAGAAGGCCTTGAGCAGGCTCTCATAGGCGATCTTCTTCGGGTCGTAGACGACGAACACAACTTCGTTGTGTCCGGTGCGGCCCGAGCAGACCTCCTCGTAGGTCGGGTTGGGCGTGAACCCGCCGGCATACCCCACCGCCGTCACATAGACGCCGTCGAGCTTCCACAACATCCGCTCGGCGCCCCAGAAGCAACCAAGCCCGAACATCGCGGTCTCAAGGCCGTCCGGATATGGACCTTTCAGCGGACGGCCGTTGACGAAATGCTTCGCCGCCGTCGCAATCGGGCTGGCGCGGCCGGGAAGTGAATCGGACGCGGATGGCATTTCGGGTTTCTTCCTGAACATGAACATCTGAAAATCTCCCTTGCTTGCCGCCAATATAATCATTGCGCGGCGAACGCGCACGCGCTGCCGTCATCACATCCAGAACCTCAGGTCCGCTGGCGCAATCACGAAGGCGAGAGCGCGATGCGACACGCCACAAGGCGGTTTCCCCTGCGGTTGCGTCACACTATGCTGGGCGCGCGTACAAACCGGCACCTTGAGGTGCCCAACGATCAGCTTGGGAGGACTTATGCGAAGGATGATCATGACCGCCGCGCTCGGCGCGGCGATAACCTGCGGCGGTCAGGCGCTGGCGCAGCAGCCCGCGGCTCCAGCGCCCGCCCCCGCCCCCGCCCCGGCGCCGGCGCCCGCTTCGGTGCCGGACCAGATGCCGTTCGACGTTCCCTACGGGACCTCCATCACCGTGGACAAGGCAGCGCAGGTCGTCGCCGCCGCGGTCGCCGAGGCCAAGAAGAGCCCGCGAAACTGGAAGCTCGCCATCGCGGTGGTCGATACCAACGGGGATCTTGTTTATTTCTACAAGATGGACCAGACGCAGGTCGCCTCCGTGGCGATCGCACAGAACAAGGCGCGGACCGCGGCACGCTATCGTCGCCCGTCGGAAGCCTTCTTCAACGTGATGCAGACGCCGGCCGGTTCCTACATCGCGACCCTCGACAGCCCGCCTCCGACCGCCTCGCCCGGCGGCTTCCCGCTGATCGAGAACGGCAAGATCATTGGTGCGATTGGGTGCAGCGGTGCGACCGGCGCGCAGGACGGCGTCGCCTGCAAGGCGGGCGCCGACACGGTGAAGTGAGCAGAAGCCGGCGCTCGCGCTATCGACAATGCAAGAAAGGGCCGCTGCGGCGACGCTGCGGTCCTGCTTGCTTCTCGGGTCAGTCGCGGCCGTAGCCGATCAGCGGTTTTTTCCTGCGGCCGATCAGGATCAAGACCGAGCCGAGGACGCCGAGCACCACGAAAGTCGGCGCGCTCAGGATGGCGAGCACGACCGGGTCCCACACCCATCCTCCGACGTAAGGATCGACACGCTGGGCGATCGCGCCTTCGAGCGCCTGAAGGCTGGATGCGTGGATGTTGGTCCAGTCCTCCCTGAGGGCGGTCGTGAACACCGCATTGCCGGCGATCGACTTGGTTCCGTCCCGCACCAAGGCGACGAAGCCGGCGGCCAGAATCCAAAGACCCAGGGAACGGAAGACGAAGCGGATCATGAACGCTCTTCTTGTCGCTGCGTGCGCGGCATCCGGATTACCGTGCGCGGAGGCCGGGTTCAATCGCCGCCCGGGCGTCCTCAAGGCTTCACTTGAAAAGCTCAACGCCGTCCCCCAAAAGACTGACGGACGGAGGGATGGCCGAGTGGCTGAAGGCGCCCGCTTGGAAAGCGTGTATACGGGAAACCGTATCGTGGGTTCGAATCCCACTCCCTCCGCCATCTAGACTTATATTCCTAGTCTCGTCGACATTCTTCGTAAAAGTGCCTGTTTTCCGCGCCAAATGGGCACTTCTTGTCGAGAAAGCGAACCACCAGAACGAGTGCTCTGGGGTTGAGGTCGCGCGAAGAGCCATTTTTCTCCTTTCAGCCTACGCGTGGTTCGCTTTCCGGTTTCGACGCTTTCGGACAT
>JAXDNZ010000207.1:0-4147 GCA_034669185.1 Hyphomicrobiales bacterium | reverse complement strand
GGCGCGCGAGCTGAAATTTGTCCGCCGCCGTCGCGGCGAAGGCTTCGGCGAACTGCGCCGTATCGGTGTGCTCGCGGAAGCGCGCGACCTTGCCGTCGTGCAGCGTGAACACGTGCACCCATTCGCTCGCGACCGGCGTGCCGGTCTTCCTGACCTTCAGATTATAGCTGCCGAGGACGAAGACCTTGTCGTCGGCCGCGTAGAACTCACGCGGCGTGAAATCCGAGAAGTCCTCGTTCTCGGCGACGAGCTTGAAGAACTCCTGCACCTGCGCGGCGCCTTTGCGCGGCCCAAGGGTCGGAAAGTCCTTCGGCCGCCCGACGGTCTCCCAATCCACGTTCGGAGCGAGACCGGCGATGATGGCGGCGACATCGCCGCGGCCGAAGGCGGCATAAAGGCTCTGGACGTGCGCGACGTTGGCTTGGCTCATGAAACCCTCCCGATGGTGGCTGGGTCTATTACGGAGCCAAGGCGGCAGGGTTTCAACGGCCCGGGCATATTTCCTGGAGGGCCGGACGTGCGGCAAGAGCCGGAGACCGTGCCAAGCGCGCGGTAAGAGATTGCCCGAACAGTCCAATTCGGCCTAGGGGAAACGATCGACGGCACGATCGAAATATTCAGCCGATCTTTGCCGCTCACTCCCCCGCAGCTGAAAAATCCGGAGCCAAGAACCGGGGCCCGGGCCTTCGCGGGGACGAGCGGGATAATCGCTCAGTGCAAGATCTGGCTGAGGAACAGCTTGGTCCGCTCGTGCTTGGGATGCGAGAAGAATTCGTTCGGCTCGTTCATCTCGACGATCTGCCCCGCGTCCATGAAGATCACCCGGTTGGCGACCTGACGCGCGAAACCCATTTCATGGGTCACGCACAGCATGGTCATGCCCTCCTCGGCAAGCTGCACCATGGTGTCGAGCACCTCCTTGACCATTTCGGGGTCAAGCGCGGAGGTCGGCTCGTCGAACAGCATGATCTTGGGCCGCATGCACAGCGCGCGCGCGATCGCGACGCGCTGCTGCTGGCCGCCGGAGAGCTGGCCGGGATATTTGTGCGCCTGTTCGGGGATCTTCACCTTGGTGAGGAAGTGCATCGCGACGTCCTCGGCGTCCTTCTTGGGCATCTTGCGCACCCAGATCGGCGCCAGCGTGCAGTTCTCCATGATCGTGAGGTGCGGGAACAGGTTGAAGTGCTGAAACACCATGCCGACCTCGCGGCGCACCTCGTCGATCTTCTTCAGGTCGCCGGTGAGTTCGGTGCCGTCGACGATGATGCGGCCCTGCTGGTGTTCCTCCAGCCGGTTGATGCAGCGGATCATGGTCGACTTGCCGGAGCCCGACGGGCCGCAGATCACGATGCGCTCGCGCCGTTCGACCGCGAGATTGATGTCGCGCAGTACGTGGAACTCGCCGTACCACTTGTGCATGTCGACGATCTCGACGGCGAGCGCGTTCGAGGTCTCCTTGGCAGCCGCTGCGGCTTGGCTCATGGCATTCCCTATCGGTTCTCGCGGTGGTTAGGCCCTAGCGGTGGTCGCTCTTGGCGAGCCGCGCTTCCACGCCCTTGGCGTAGCGCGACATGCCGTAGCAGAAGATGAAGTAGAACAGCGCCGCGAAGGCGTAGCCGGTCGCACTCGTGGTCGGCGCGGCCCATTTCGGATCGATGCGCGAGACCTCGACGGTGCGCAGGAAGTCGAAGATGCCGACGATCACGACCAGCGTCGTGTCCTTGAATAACCCGATATAGGTGTTGACGATATTCGGGATGGTGACCTTCAGGGCCTGCGGCAGGATGATCAGGTACATCATCTGCCAATAGCCGAGACCCACCGCCATCGCGCCTTCGTACTGGCCCTTGGGGATCGCCTGCAGGCCGGCGCGCACGACTTCCGCCATGTAGGCAGACGCGAACATCGCGATGCCGATCAGGGCGCGCAGCAGCTTGTCCGGCGAATAGGCGTCCGGCACGAACAGCGGCAGCATCACGCTTGCCATGAACAGCACGGTGATCAGCGGCACGCCGCGTACGAACTCGATGAAGATCACCGAGAACAGCTTCACCGCCGGCATGGTCGAGCGGCGGCCGAGCGCCAACAAGATGCCGATCGGCAGCGAGAACACGATGCCGACCCACGAGACGACGATCGTGACAAGCACGCCGCCCCACAGCGAGGTATCCACGTTGCGAAGTCCGATCAGCGGCCAGCCGGTCAGCAGCACGTACGACACGATCGGCACGATGACGAAGAAGTAGAGCGCGCCGAGATCGCGCCGCGGGGCCTCGAGCCAGAGCATCCAGACGATGCCGATGGCGAGCAGCGCGAAGAAGATGTCGACGCGCCAGCGCTCCGGAATCGGATACGAGCCGTAGATGAAATAGGAGAAGCGGTCGCGCACGAACGCCCAACAGGCCCCGACCTCGGGCCGATCGGCGCTCGGCAGGCATGCCTCGCGGTCCTGGCCGCTCCATACCGCGTGGGTGAACATGAACTCGATGATCGGCGGCACCACCAGGATGATCAGCGCCGCGGTGAGGATCGTCAGGACGATATTGCCGGGGCTCGAGAACAAGCTGGCGCGTATCCAGCCGACCACGCCGGTCGTCGCTCCCGGCGCCGGCATGGCCTCGACGGGCGCCGCGCGCACGTAGTCGTGCCTGGCGTCGATCCGGCCCTCTTGCGTCGCGATCGCCATCGTCATCGCTCCACGAGCGCAATGCGCGAGTTGTACCAGTTCATCACCATCGAGGTGACCAGGCTGATCGAGAGGTAGACCGCCATGGTGATCATCACGACCTCGACCGCCTGTCCGGTCTGGTTGAGCACCGTGCCGGTGAAGATCTGCACGAGGTCGGGATAGCCGACAAACACCGCGAGCGAGGAGTTCTTGGTCAGGTTCAGGTACTGGTTGGTCAGCGGCGGGATGATGACGCGCATGGCCTGCGGGATCACGACAAGCTGCAGTGTCGGTCCGGTGCGCAGACCGAGCGCGCCTGCTGCTTCGGTCTGTCCCCTCGAAACCGCGAGGATGCCGGCGCGGACGACTTCGGCGATGAACGCGCCGGTGTAGAGCGTGAGTCCGATCAGCAGCGCGACGAGCTCGGGCAGGATTTCGAGGCCGCCGCGAATGTTGAAGCGGCCCTTCTCGGGGAATTCGAGCGTCGCCGGCATCCCGGCGATGAAGAATGCAATGACCGGCAAGCCGACGATCAATCCGAACATCACGAGCAGGACCGGGGCTTGCTGGCCGGTCGCCTCCTGGCGCCTGCGCGCCCAGATGCGGAACGCGAATGCGCCGATGACGCCGACGATAAAAGCGCCGAGCACGAACTCCATACCGCTTTGGAACACCGGCGCGGGCGAGAAGAAGCCGCGATTGTTGAGATAGATGCTGCCCGGAAGCGACCAGCTGTCGCGCAAATCGGGCAACGCCTTGAGCACGGCATTGTACCAGAACAGCAGTTGCAGCAGCAGCGGGACGTTGCGGATGAGCTCGACGTAGCCGGCCGAGACCTTCGCCATCAGCCAGTTGCGCGAGAGCCGCGCGATTCCGACAAGGAAGCCGACGATGGTCGCGAGCACGATTCCGATCGCCGCCACGAGCAATGTGTTGAGCAGCCCGACCCAGAAGGCGCGGCCGTAGGTTCCGGAGTTTGCCGAATACTCGATCAGCGTCTGGCTGATGTCGAAGCCGGCGGTCTGGTTCCAGAACCCGAAGCCGGAGGCGATCTTGGCGCGAGCCAGATTGTCCGCCGCGTTGCGCACCGCCGAATAGGCAAGAAAAAGAATAACTCCGCAGAGGATGACCTGATAGGCGATACTGCGCACCTTCGGGTCGTAGATCGGCGAGACTTTTGGTGGGCCGCTTTGCTCCGCGATGCTCATGCCGTCCCCAAACGCCGTCCCATCACGCGGTCATTCCATCCCACTCCCAAGCGCCATGCAAGCATTCTGCCAAAAAAAGGCCGGGTGGCGTGCCACCCGGCCCACTTAGAAGCGGCGATTTCGGCGGTGTCAGCGGACCGGCGGAGCGTATTGAAGACCGCCCTTGGTCCACAGCCCGTTGAGCCCGCGCTGGATTTTCAGCGGCGAACCCTGACCGACATTCTTCTCGAACACCTCGCCGTAATTGCCGACCAGCTTGATGATGCGGGCG
>JAXDNZ010000206.1:0-6040 GCA_034669185.1 Hyphomicrobiales bacterium | reverse complement strand
AGAAGCTGCGGTCCTGTCCGGCGACGAATTCGACCGTGCCGGCGCTGTCGTAGCCGACGGCCTTGGCGAGCGAGACGGCCTGCTCGCCCATCTTCTGTCGCGTCGCCTCGTCGAGCAGCGGCGAGGGGGCTTCCTCGATGACCTTCTGGTTGCGGCGCTGGATCGAGCATTCGCGCTCGCCGAGATGGATGACATTGCCGTGCTTGTCGCCGAGCACCTGTATTTCGATGTGGCGCGGATCGACGATGAATTTCTCGATGAACATGCGGTCGTCGCCGAAGGAGGACTTCGCCTCCGACTTCGAGCGCGCGAAGCCTTCCGCGACCTCGCCTCGCGAATAGGCGATGCGCATCCCTTTCCCGCCGCCGCCGGCCGAGGCCTTGATCATCACCGGATAGCCGATTTCGTCGGCGATCTTCATCGCGTGCTTTTCGTCGTCGATGACGCCGAGATGGCCCGGGACGGTGGAGACCTTGGCGGCGGCCGCGGCTTTCTTGGATTCAATCTTATCGCCCATCGCCGCAATGGCGTGCGGATTCGGCCCGATGAACACGATGCCGGCCGCTTCGAGAGCGCGCGGGAACGCTTCGCGCTCGGAGAGGAAACCGTAGCCCGGATGCACGGCCTCGGCGCCGGTCTGCCGGCATGCCGCAACGATCTTGTCGATGACGAGATAGCTTTCGGCCGCGGCCGGCGGGCCGATATGCACCGCTTCGTCCGCCATTTCGACGTGCAGCGCGTCGCGGTCAGCGTCGGAATAGACCGCGACGGTCGAAATCCCCATCTTGCGCGCGGTCTTGATGATCCGGCAGGCGATCTCGCCGCGATTGGCGATCAGGATGCGCTTGAACATGTCGAAGCCTTGAACACGCCGGCTTTCAGGCTTTGCGGCGTTGCAGCGAAAATGTCAATTGCACGGCGCCCGCTGCCTACCACCACCAGCCGCCGCAGCGATGGGCGCGTTCCTTTGCAAAAAGCTCCTCAATGCGGGCGCGCGCGCGTGGCGTCAGCGGCACGTCGCGTTCGTCGTCGTAGCTGCACCCGGCGTTGCCGAAATAGTTGATCGCGCGCTCGGTCTTGAAGCAAAGCCCGGCATCCTTGTAGATCGCGGCGCGCTCGAACCACAGGCTGTGACAGATCCTGGACGCGAGCGCCGGCGGTGCGACCGTGCTTGCCGCAACGGCGATGACCATCGAGACCACGAAGCGCACGCGCGAGTTCCTCCGCCCTGCCATGAGCCCATATAGGATCACAGAATGCCCGTTTCCGACCAGCCGCCTTTCGCCAGGTTCCTCGGCATCACGCTCGTCAGCGTCACATCCGACCGCATCGAGGCCGAGCTCGCCGTGCGCGAAGAGTTCAAGAACCGCGGCGGCGTGATGCACGGCGGCGCGCTCATGGCATTTGCCGACAGCCTGGGCGGCACTGCGGCGACCGTCAATCTCAAGCCAGGTCAGAGCACCGCGACGATCGAGAGCAAGACCAACTTCTTCGCCGGCATCCCGATCGGCGATACCGCGCGCGCCGAGACGGTTCCGCTGCATCGCGGACGCTCCACAATCGTGATTCAAACCCGCATCACCCGCAATGACGGCAAGCTTGCCGCGATCGTCACGCAGACGCAGATCGTGATGGAGCCGCGCTCGTAGCGCGGTGCTCCGACCACGCCATCCACACGGCCGCGACGATGAGCAGGCTGAACGCGATCGGCCCATCGGGCATCGTGGGGCTCGTCTGCAATTCCAGCGCCGCCGTTTCAACCGCGTGTGCCAGCGGCGCGCCCGTCGTCCGCGAAAATCACTCCGTGGCGTTGCGCGCGCAAGCGCGGATCGTGCGATTTCACCAGCACCGGACGGCCTTCAAGGATTTCCATGCAGCGCGCGAGCGTATCGGCTTCGAGCCGCGCCATTGCCTCGTCGGTGAAGAAGGTGAGATGCGGAAACAGGATCACATTGTCCATGCCGAATAGCGCGCTCATCGGATGGCCCGCGTGCGCAAGCGGCTCCCGGCTGTAGACGTCGAGCGCGGCCCCGGCGATGCGCTTGTCACGCAGCGCGGCGACCAACGCGGCCTCATCGACAATCGCGCCGCGCGAGACATTGATGAGGAACGCGGACGGCTTCATCGCGGCCAGCTCGCCCGCTCCGATGAGGTGCCGCGTCTGCGCATCGAGCACGGCATGGATCGAGACGATATCGCTCAGCGCCAGCAGCGCATTGAGGTGGGCGACCTTCTCGACGCCCCCTGCCCGCATCGCCTCGGCCGGCACATGCGGGTCGTAGCCGATCACCCGCATGCGGAAGCCCGCCGCCATCCGCGCCATGCTGCGCCCGATCTTGCCGGTGCCGACAAGCCCGAGCGTGCGGCCGCTAAGATCGAGCCCGCGCCATTGCGGCGTCGGCCAGGCCCAGCCTTTGGCCGCCATCTCGCGGCCGAGCGGCATCAGCTTCTTGGCGAGCGCGATCATCAGAGCGAACGCACCTTCCGCGACCGTTTCCTCGGCATAGTCCGGCACGTTGACGACGGGAATGCGCCGCGCCATTGCGGCCGCGATGTCGATCGCGTCGATGCCGACGCCGTACTTGACGATGCCCTTGAGCTTTTCGGCCGCCGCGATCACGCGCGCGGTGACCGGCGTGTAGCACATCAGCAGAAGATCGATGTCGCGCACCGCGGCGATCAGGTCGTCTTCGCCGACGCCGTCGGGCAAGGTGAGGAGATCGCAGCCGGCCGCCCGCAGACCCGCATCGATGCCTGGACATTCCAACTCGCGGTCGGTGCGGACCGCCTTGTGGCGCGCGGTCATGACCGTCGGAAGCGGTAGGCGAGATACCACGCGGCCGCGGCCGGAACGCCGAAGATGACCACAAACGCGCCGGCCTCGTTGATCACAGGAATGCCGGCCTTGAGCACGCCGACGGCGCCGTTGAGGATCGAGGCGGCAAGCCAGGCCCAGATGAACACGATGGCGCCGGTCGCGCCCGCCCAGCCGAACATCCGCGCGCCCAAATAAAACATCGCCAGCGCAACGAGCCCGCCGAGCGTCACGATTGCGATATGCACGGGCACTCCTTTATCGGCAGCGTAGCGCGCCTCGGTGCGCGCCGTCATCGGGCCGTCTGTCGCATTTTTGGTTCGCTCGCGCGCTGGGCCGCCTCTATGATCGCATCCGGACTCGATTGGAGATGCGCGACATGGTTGTGCTTGCGGCAGTGGCGGTCGCGGCCGGCAAGCCACTCGAGGTGACGACGGTGCAGCTCGACGGGCCGAAGGCGTTCGACGTGATGGTCGAGATCAAGGCGACCGGCATCTGCCACACCGACGAGTTCACGCTCTCCGGCGGCGATCCGGAGGGGATTTTCCCCTCGATCCTCGGCCACGAGGGCGCCGGCATCGTGGTCGACGTCGGGCCGGGCGTGACGTCGGTGAAGAAAGGCGACCATGTCATTCCGCTCTATACGCCCGAGTGTCGCGCCTGCCCGTCGTGCCTGTCGCGCAAGACCAACCTCTGCACCGCGATCCGCGCCACGCAGGGCCAGGGCCTGATGCCCGACGGCACCTCGCGCTTCTCGGTCGACGGTAAAAAGCTGCACCACTACATGGGCTGCTCGACCTTCGCGAACTTCACGGTGCTGCCGGAGATTGCGGTCGCACGGATCCGCGACGACGCGCCGTTCGACAAGGTCTGCTACATCGGCTGCGGCGTGACGACCGGTGTCGGCGCAGTGCTCAACACCGCCAAGGTGGAAGCCGGCGCGACCGCGGTCGTGTTCGGGCTCGGCGGAATCGGGCTCAACGTAATCCAGGGCCTGCGGCTTGCGGGCGCCGACATGATCATCGGTGTCGACCTCAACAACGCCAAGAAGGAATGGGGCGAGCGCTTCGGCATGACGCATTTCGTCAATCCGAAGGACGCGGGCTCCGATCTCGTGCCGCATCTCGTCAATATGACCAAGCGCGGCGCCGACCAGATCGGGGGCGCGGACTATACGTTCGACTGCACCGGCAACGTGACGGTCATGCGCCAGGCGCTGGAAGCCTGCCACCGCGGCTGGGGCGTTTCCGTCATCATCGGCGTCGCGCCGGCCGGCGCCGAAATCGCGACGCGCCCGTTTCAGCTCGTCACCGGGCGCACCTGGAAGGGCACCGCGTTCGGCGGCGCTCGCGGGCGCACCGACGTGCCGCGCATCGTCGACTGGTACATGGACGGCAAGATCGAGATCGACGCGATGATCACGCACACGTTGCCGCTTGCCGACATCAACAAGGGCTTCGACTTGATGCACGCGGGCGAGAGCATCAGGAGCGTCGTGGTATACTGAAAGCAAGCGCCGCGGGGCAGGCAAGCCGCGGCCGCCCACTCAGCGCTTTTTCTTGGCCTTGGCCTTCTTGCTTTTTGCCTTCTTGGCGCTCTTGTTGGTGCCCATCACGCTCCTGAGCGCTTTCTTCACGCCCTTGGCCCAGCCGCCCACCGCCCTGACCGCACGCGGGGCGACCGCCTTTTTTGCCGCCTTCTTGGCCTTCTTGGCCTTCTTGGCGGCTTTCTTCGGCGCAGCCTTCTTGGCTTTCTTCGGCGCGGCTTTCTTGGCGGCGGTCTTCCTTGGCGCCTTTTGGTGCTGGGCGTTTAGCGCCTTCGTCGACGCGGCGGCATGCCGGGCGCGCTCGGTATCGTCGACCACCGGGAAGGTGGCGATCTGCTTGCCGTCCCACGACACGACGACCTTATCATACTGGTTGGCGGTGACCTCGGTGTGGAACGAGGCCGCCTTCCAGACCTTCACGTTGATGGCCGGATCCTTAGAGGCCGCAATGGTCAATTCGAGCGGCAGGACCTGCTCGATGGCGACGCCAGTCTCTTTCAATACCGGCGTTTTGTCGGCGTCGTCGACCTCGACCAGACCGTTGACGATCACGTGCAGGCCTTTCGGCTGGTGCGCATTCTCGAGAGCCGACCAGTCTCTGGTTTTCGGTGCCGGGCCTGCCATGGGTCTTCCCCCTCGGTGGTGTGACGTTGCGGCGAGTGTAGGGAGTCTCACCGCACAGCTTCAAGTGATAAAAACAGGAAGATTCTCGCTTACCGCCTAGACCCATCCGCCCTTCGCCATGATGGCGGCGCAGAGCAAGATGATGACGACCGCGGCGAGCTCGACGTGAATGATCATGCGCAGCCGCTTGAGCTTTGGCGCAGCGACGGCCGGCACCTGACCGGCTTTCAGCGCCTTGCGCCATGACAAGAACTCGATGGTCGGCACGACCGACAGGAGCGCCACGATCACGAACAGCGAGAACTTGGTCAGGAACGCGTGGTTGTGGAAGTAATAGGCCGCGCCCTTCTCGAAGTAGAATACGCGCAGCAGCCCGGCCACGAGCAGCACCGTCGCTGAGACACCGAGCACCGCGTCGGTGGCGGCGAGTTTTCGCGCGGTGACGACCGTCAGCTCCTGCTTGATCAGCACGAACTCGACCGCGAGCGCGCCGCCCAGCGCGAACGCCGCGAGGTGGTGGAGGAAGGCGAACAGGACCGTCATGGATCGTTTCCCCCGGGTTTGCCCATGCCTCTTGACGATGCGGTGGGTTACGCGCTTCGCGCCAACCCGCCCTGCCAACTAGGAACTGCCCCACTCCTCGGCGAGCGTCATGATCTCGCGCGTGCGCGGGACGCCGGGCCAGTCGCGGTCGAAATCCGCGACAAGGCGCTTCATGTTCTCGGGCGCGGTGCCGCGCTCGAGCGCCGCGCGGTCGGCGAACTGATAGGTCGCCTGATGCACCGCCGGGTCGGTCTCGCTCCAGAACCGCCATGCCTTTTCGGCGCCGAACGACTTCGCGGCGTCCGGGAGATGCTCCTTGCGGTACCAGTCGTCGAACGCCGCGCGCCTGGCGGGATCGGCGATGGTGGCACGGACGATGAAATAGGTCTTCTTGCTCATCGATGTCGCTCCGGCGGGCTCTTCGGCAGAAAGAATCGGACCGTATAGACAATTCCGGAATCTTCGTACCGAAGATAGAGTTTCGACAGCAGGCGTCCGACCAGATTGAGATT
>JAXDNZ010000205.1:0-5618 GCA_034669185.1 Hyphomicrobiales bacterium | reverse complement strand
CCGGCACCAAATTCGCCGTCGAGGCCTATGTGCATTTCGTGCGTGAGAAGACCCTGCTCGAGGCGATCGCCTCCTCGCTCACCGAGCTGTTCTCGCCCGTCATCATCGGCGAGCGCGTCGAAGGCATGCTCAGGGGCTACGACTTCGTCACCGCGGAAACGCTCGCCTATTTCGCCAAGCGCCCGCCGCAGGCGAAGAAGGACTCCGACTTCGCGCTTGATTACGTGAAGCGCAACGCGCGTACGCCGGCGGAGCAGCGCATGGTGCTCGATGCGCTTGAGTTCAAATGCAGCGTGCTGTGGTCGATGCTGGACGCGCTGCACTTCGCGTATGTGGCGCCGGGCTACATTCCTCCGGGCGCATTCGTGCCGAAGGATTAGTTCATGACCGACGTGTCGCCGAACTCGAAACCGAGACTCCCGCGCGGCGTACGGCTCGCGCACAACGAGGCGCAGGGCGGCTGGGTGCTGCTCGCCCCGGAACGCGTGTTCAAGGCCGACGCGATCGCGGCCGAGATCGTGAAACGCTGCACTGGCGAAGCGACCGTGGCCGAAATCGTCGATGATCTGGCCAAGACCTTCGATGCGCCGCGGGAGCGCATTGCGACCGACGTGACCACGATGTTGACCGGGTTGATCGACAAGCGTCTGATCGAGACATAGAACAATGTCTCGACCGGCTCCGCTCACCCAACCCGCTCATTCCCGCGCAAGCGGGAATCCAGTTCTTTCTTTTGTCGTGGCTCTGGGTCCCCGCTTTCGCGGGCATGAGCGGAGTAATGGATTCTAGATGGACGCCACACCGCAGCGCGTGCCGCGTCCGCTCGGCCTGCTCGCCGAGTTGACGCACCGCTGTCCTCTCGGCTGCCCGTATTGCTCCAATCCGCTCGCGCTCGAAGGTCGCACCGATGAGCTCGACACCGCGACTTGGGCTCGCGTTTTCCGCGAAGCCTCAGCGCTCGGCGTGCTGCAGGTGCACCTCTCCGGCGGAGAGCCGGGTGCGCGACGCGATCTCATCGAGATCACCAGGGCCGCGCACGATGCCGGGCTCTATACCAATCTGATCACGTCGGCGGTGGGCATCACCAAGGATACGCTCGGCAAGCTGTCCGATGCCGGGCTCGACCACGTGCAGATCTCGATCCAGGACAATGAGCGCGGGACTGCCGACCACATCGCAGGTTACAAGGGCGCCTATGCGCGCAAGGAGGCCCTTGCCGCCGAAGTCGTGCGGCTGAAGCTGCCGCTCACCGTCAATGCCGTGATGCACCGTGCCAACATCGAGCACGTCGAGGACATGGTGACCCTCGCGCTCAAGCTCGGTGCCAAGCGCGTCGAGATCGCGCACGTGCAGTATTACGGCTGGGCGCTGAAGAACCGCGCGCAACTGATGCCGACGCGCGAGCAGGTGGACCGCGCAGTCGCAAACGTCGAGCGCCTGCGCGCGCAGCATCACGGCAAGATCGTCATCGATGCGGTCGTGCCGGACTATTACGCGCGCTTCCCGAAGGCGTGTGTCGGCGGCTGGGGCCGGCGTTCGCTCAACGTCACGCCGTCCGGAAAGGTGCTGCCGTGTCACGCCGCGGAGAGCATTCCGGAGCTGACCTTCTGGAACGTGCGCGAACACTCGCTGCAGGACATCTGGGAGAACGCACCCGCCTTCATGGCGTTTCGCGGCACCGACTGGATGCAGGAGCCTTGCCGCACGTGCCCGCGGCGCAGCGAAGATTTCGGCGGTTGCCGCTGCCAGGCTTTCGCGCTGACGGGCGATGCGCGCGCGACCGATCCGGTGTGCCACCTCTCACCGCGCCACGCGGAGGTCGCGGAGCTCGCAGAAGCACGGGCGGATGTGGCCTACGCGTATCGGCGCTGAATCGGCGCGTCAGCGGTATATGATGCCGGCATGTTTCCGCCCTCACGTATCGTCTGCCTGACCGAAGAGACCGTGGAGACGCTTTACCTCCTCGGCGAGGACGCGCGCATCGTCGGCGTGTCGGGCTATGCGGTGCGCCCGCCGCAGGTGCGACGCGAGAAGCCGCGCGTCTCCGCATTCATCTCGGCGGATTTTGAAAAGATCCTCGCGCTCGAGCCCGATCTCGTTCTCACCTTCTCGGACCTGCAGGCCGACATCGCGGGCGAACTGATTCGCCGCAACGTCGCGGTGCACGCGTTCAACCAGCGCGACATCGCGGGGATACTCGACATGATCCGCACGCTCGGTGCGCTGGTCGGCGCGGTGGACAAGGCCGAAACACTGGCGAGATCGCTCGAAGACAGGCTCGATACCATGCGCGAGCAGGCGGCGCGATTGCCGCACCGGCCACGCGTTTTCTTCGAGGAGTGGGATGAGCCGATCATCTCCGGCCTCAAATGGGTGTCGGAGCTGATCGTGATCGCGGGCGGCATCGAAGTTTTCCCCGCGCTCGCCGAGAAGAAGAACGCAAGGGATCGCATCGTGTCCGCCGATGACGTGATCGCGGCCTCGCCCGACATCATCGTCGGCTCATGGTGCGGCAAGAAATTCGTGCCCGCGAAGGTGAACGCGCGTCCGGGCTTTGACCAAATTCCGGCGGTGCGCGACGGCGCGTTGCACGAGATCAAGTCGCCATTGATCCTGCAGCCCGGCCCGGCCGCGCTCACCGACGGGCTCGATCAGTTGGTGCGCATCGTCGGCGACTGGGCGGCGAGCCGCGTCAGCATCGCGGCGAGATAATCGAACGCCGCGATCAGCGCCGGGCCGCCGCACAGCGTGTAGCGCGTCGGCAGCACCAGGCGGCGCTCCGGCGGATAGAGCGCGCCCAGCGCCGGGTGAGTCAGGTTATAGCTGCCCTGGTCGTGCGCGTCGTTCGGCAGATTGTTGAGCACGATCACATCGGGGTGCAGCACCAGCAACCGCTCAAGCGGCACGTAGCCGCCGTAGCCGGGCGGCGTGCCGGGCGGTGGCTTCAGCCCGGCTTCCTCCAGCAGCACCGCCGCAAGACTGCGCGCGCCCGCCGTATAGCCGCCGCGATTGACCAGCAGCGCGGTCGCAAATGGCGGGCGCGGCGCTACGGCAAGCCGTGCGCGCGCCGCCTCGATGTCGGCGATCAGCCGTGTGCCGCGCTCCGGATGGCCGAGCGCGGCCGCGACGTCCTCGATCTGGCGCCGCGCCACGCCGAGGTCCGCGATCAGCGTGATCTGGTGCAGACGCAGGCCCTGTGCGCGCAGCATATGCTTGGTGACCGGCCGGTCGGTGTCGCCGATCAGCACGAGATCGGGGCGGAGCGCGATGGTCGATTCCGCCTGCCAGTCGAGGCGGCGATAGGCGCGCGCCTGGTCCGCCATGACCGACACACTCGCATCGGCCGCGTAGGGCGAGAGGCCCGCGATCTGCTCCGGATCGGCGAGCGCGAGCACCAACTGATCGGCGCACAGGTTGAACGACACGACGCGGCGCGGCGCCTCGGCGAAGGCCGGCGCGGTGCAAATCGCGATCATCGCGGCGAGGAGCGTTCGGCGCATGCGCCATTGGTATCCCATTGGAGCGCACGCCGGGAGCCTGTAGGAACGTGGCCGTGAAACGTCATTACCGTCTCGAACTCGCGCTGGCGGGGCTGATCGTGGTGCTCGCCGCGCTGTCGCTCATGGTCGGGCCGGCCGGCTTGTCGCCGCACGCGGCGCTCGCCGGGCTGATCTCGGGCGACGGTCCTGAGGGGATTATCGTGCGCGACATTCGCGTGCCGCGCACGCTCCTCGCCGCGCTGATCGGAGCGACGCTCGGCCTTTCCGGTGCGGCGCTGCAAGGGCTCTTGCGCAATCCCCTCGCCGAGCCCGCGCTGTTCGGCGCGCCGCAGGCCGCGGCCGCGGGAGCCGCGCTGGTCATCGCGTTCGGTTTCGCCCCGGTGACGTCATTCGCCGTGCCGATTGCCGGCATTGCCGGGGCCTTGTCGTCGATCGCCCTGCTGGTTGTCGTGGCTGGTCGGCACGCATCCTTGACGGTGACGCTGCTCGCGGGCCTGGCGCTCGCTAGCTTCGCCGGCGCCGCGACCGCGCTGATCCTTAATCTCGCGCCCAACCCGTTCATTGCGCTCGAGATCGCATTCTGGCTCCTCGGCTCGCTCGAGGACCGCTCGGCCGACCACCTTCTGATCGCGATGCCGTTCATGGCCGCGAGCTGGATCGTGCTCGCCGGCAATGCGCGTGCCTTCCGCGCGTTGACGCTCGGCGAGGACGCGGCCGCCTCGCTAGGCGTCGACATCGCACGCACGCGCATCCTCGTCGTGGTCGGCGTCGCGCTCGGCGTCGGCGCGGCGGTCGCAGTCGCCGGCGCGGTCGGCTTCGTCGGGCTGGTCGCCCCGCATCTGGTGCGCCGTGCCGTCGGATCCGATCCGGCGCGTGTGCTGCTGCCGGCGGCCTTCGCCGGCGCCGCGCTGGTGCTCGCCGCCGACATCGCGGTGCGGCTCGGGCCGTCGGCGGTCGAAATCAAGCTCGGCGTGGTCACGGCATTGATCGGCGTACCGGTATTCCTGTCCATCATCTTCCGCGAGCGGCGCATGCTCGAAGGCGCGCCGACATGAGCGAGCTGTTATCCGCGCGCGACGTCACGGTGCGGCTCGGCGGCGCGACCGTCGTCGAGCGCGCAAGCCTCGCGCTGCACGGCGGAGAGCTCGCCGTGCTGGTCGGGCCGAACGGCGCGGGCAAGACGACGCTGCTGCGCGCGCTCGCCGGCCTCATCGCAACCAACGCGGCGGTGCAGCTGCGCGGCACCGCGCTGGCCGCGCGCTGGCCGCGCGAACGCGCGCGCAACATCGCGTATCTGCCGCAAGGGCACACGTTCCACTGGCCCATGTCGGTCGCGGCGATTGTCATGCTCGGGCGCGAGCCACACGCCGATCCGTTCTCCGGGACGTCGGCCGACGACCGCGCCGCGGTCGAGCGCGCGTTGATAATCACCGAGACGCTGGCGCTCGCGGACCGCGACGTCACCAAGCTCTCCGGCGGCGAACGGGCGCGCGTCGCGCTTGCGCGCGCACTCGCCACGCAGGCACCCGTGCTGCTCGCCGACGAGCCGACGGCCTCGCTCGATCCGCGTCACCAGCTCGTCGTGATGGAGCTGCTGCGGCAGGTCGCGCGCTCCGGTACCGCGATCCTCGCCACAATGCACGACCTGACGCTCGCGGCGCGGTTCGCCGACCGCGTCATCATCATGCAAGAGGGGCGTCTCGTCGGCGAAGGTCCGCCCAGCGAGGCGCTCAATCCCGAGAGGCTCGCAGCCGTCTTCGGCGTCGACTCGCAGCTCGTCGACCTCGGCGGCGCGCGGATTCCGGTGCCGCTGCGGCCGCGCTGACGTCAGGCGTCCGGCTGACCCTTCTTGTGCGCGGCCAACGCCGCAAGCCGCTGGTCGCGCCAGCGCGTCAACTCGGCGAGCTGCTCGGGGCTCGCCTGCTTGCCCCATTCCTTCAGAATGCGCGCGATGTTCTCGTCCTCGAACACTGCGACGCCCGCGGGCTTTGCCTGCAAGCGTTTGTAGAAGCCGGTGTAGCGGGCGCAGTAGTCCGCGATGCCGCCGGGCGCGTTCAGCTCTATTGTCGAGAACGGCCCCATGAACGACCAGCGCAGCCCGAGCCCGTCCTTGATGGT
>JAXDNZ010000204.1:0-6285 GCA_034669185.1 Hyphomicrobiales bacterium | reverse complement strand
CGCCGCGCATAAGCTTCGATCATGCCGACATTGCCCGTGCTGACCGAAGGCTTCGCCGCGCTCGCGCCCGGCTACGACGCCGTGCTCTCCGATGTCTGGGGTGTGATCCACAACGGCGTCACGGCGTTTCCCGAAGCTGCCGACGCGCTGACGCGCTTCCGCGCCAAAGGGGGCGCTGTCGTGCTGATTTCGAACGCCCCACGTCCGGGCGCGCAGGTCCAGCACATGCTCGACCACCTGGGCGTGCCGCGCTCGGCCTATGACGGCATCGTCACCTCCGGCGACGTGACCCGGGACTACGTCGCCCGGCGCCCAGGCGAGCCCGTGCTGCTGATCGGGCCCGAGCGCGACCACACGATCTTCACCGGGCTCGATGCACCGTTCGGCGCGCTCGAAGATGCGCGCTACGTGATCTGCTCCGGCCTCTACGACGACGAGATCGAAACGCCGGACGATTACACCGACCTGCTCCGACAGATCCGCGGGCGCAATCTGTTCATGCTGTGCGCCAACCCCGACCTCGTGGTCGAGCGCGGCGACCGGCTGATCTATTGCGCCGGCGCGCTCGCCGATCGCTACCGCGAGCTTGGCGGCGAGGTCTATTACGCCGGCAAGCCGTACCGGCCGCTCTACGATCTCGCCCTCGGAAAGGTCGCTCAGGTGCGCGGCACCGCGCCTGCCCTCGATCGCGTGCTGGCGATCGGCGACTCCGTGCGCACCGACCTGAAAGGCGCGACCGATCTCGGCGTCGATTGCCTGTTCTGCACCGCCGGCATCCACGCCGAGGAACTCGGCCATCGCGATGCGCCGGATGTTGCGGCGCTGACCAAGATCTTCGCCGAGGCCGGACAGATGCCGAAAGCGGTGATGCGGAAGCTGGTGTGGTGAGGCGCCTAGATGAAAAGCTGGTCGACCTGCGCCTGCGCGATACCCTCGCCCTCGCGCGCCGGGCCGTTGAGCATGAAGCGGTTTTTGCGTTCGGCCCGCTTGCGCTCGTGCTCATTGATGAAGCCCGCCAGATCTTTGGCGCTTACGGCTTCGACAAAGCGCGAAACGCGTTGTTCGATCTGCTGCAGGGTCTCGACCACCTTGGCGATGCGTTGGCCGGTGATGTCCTGGAATGAGCAGGCCTCGAACACGCGCATCATCTGCGCCTCGACCAGCGTCTTGTAGCCAGCCGGATCATTTGCGTCGGCGCCGATGACGGTCTCGGCGCATTCCATGATCGCGTTGGTGGCCTCTTCGGTCGCCTTCACGATGGCGCCGAGCTCCTGACCGGCTTCAGGAATCCGGTTTTCTTTCAGCTCGTTTGCCTGCAGCGCGCCGATCTCCACCTTCATGTCGTTGATGTAGGTCGCGATCGCGCGCAGCTCGCGATAAAGCGTGGTGTCGAGTGTCAAGAAGAAAGTCTGCAGCGACTCGGCGGTGAGTTCGGCCAGCGCGACCACGTCGGAAAGCGCGACGTCTTCGGCGCGCTTCTCCTTCAGATAGCCGACGATACGATCGAGATCCTGCGTATTTCTGGCGGCCATTCCGCGAAGCCTCCTGCGCGCGCCGCCTTATTCGGCGAACACGGCTTCGATCTTGCTCTTGAGCGTCTGCGCGTTGAACGGCTTGACGATGTAATTGTTGACGCCGGCCTTCTTGGCGGCGATCACGTTCTCGGTCTTCGACTCGGCGGTGACCATGATGAACGGCGTCTTGTTGAGGCCGGGGTCGCCGCGCACCTCCTTGAGCAGCTCGTAGCCGGTCATCGGCTCCATGTTCCAGTCCGAGATCACGAGGCCATAGCGCTTGCCGCGCATCTTGGAGAGCGCGGCCGAGCCGTCGGACGCGTCGTCCACGTCCTCGAAGCCAAGCTGCCGCAGGAGATTGCGGATGATGCGGATCATCGTGTTGTAATCGTCGACCACGAGAATCGGCATCGACAAGTCGATGGGCATCGCTTCTGCTCCGTCTAGGCATCGTTCGGGCGCGCTTCTGCGCCACCGCAACGCGGGGATCGAATGAAGGTGGCGAAGTCCCTGCCCTTACTCCTGCACCGTAGCAATGTCCGCTGAATATCCGGTTAACCCAGTCTTATGTGGCGGTTACGGCCAACGCGGCGCGCCAAAAGTCGCATTGTGCAGGCGCGCGGAACCGGGCTCTGTCACATCCGTTAACCGGTGATGAATTTTGCCCGACCATGACAGCTTCGCGCCCGCAACCCGTCGACCCGCGCACGCTCCGCCTGCTGGCCTTCGAGGATCTGCATGTCGGCATGCGCGAGAGCCTGATGAAGACGGTGATGGATTCCGACGTGGTGGGCTTCGCGCGCCTCTCCGGCGACGACAATCCGCTGCATCTCTGCGATGTCTATGCGGCGCATACGCGCTTCGGCCAGCGCATCGCGCACGGCCTCTATACGGCGAGTCTGATCTCGGCGGTGCTCGGCACGCAGCTGCCCGGCCCGGGCGCGATCTACCGCTCGCAGACCCTCAACTTTCACGCACCGGTGAAGATCGGCGATGTCGTGGAGGTCATTGTCGAGGTTGTCGAGCTCACTCCGAAGGGCCGCGTCGCGCGGCTTCGCTGCGAGGCGCTGGTCGACGGCAAGGTGGTGCTCGACGGCGAAGCGCTGGTGTCGGTGCCGTCGAAGCCCGCTTGACTTGCGGGCCTCCGCGGCGGCACGGTCGTCCCGCACGTGACTCCATCCGCGCAAATCACCGCATGACCGAACGTTCCAAGCCGGCGGGCTCCTTCGTCGTCGTGCATGACGGCGGGCCGCGCCTTGCGCTCCTGAAAGGAGCGATCGCCGCGATCGGCAATTTCGACGGCGTGCACCGCGGCCACCGCGCCGTGATCGATGCCGCAATTGCCCGCGCGGAAGGGCTCAAGTGTCCGGCCATCGCCGTGACCTTCGAGCCGCATCCGCGCGCTGTACTGCGGCCGGACGAGCCGGTTTTCCGCCTGACCGACGAGAGCGCGAAGCTGCGCCTCCTTGCGGCGACCGGGCTTGCCGGCGCGCTCGTGCTGACGTTCGATGCCGCGTTGGCGGCCCTGTCGGCCGAGGCATTCGTCACGGAGATCATGGTGGGCCGGCTCGCCATCCGCGGCGCGACCATCGGCTTCGATTTCCATTTCGGCCATCGGAGAGGAGGCTCGCCGGAATTTCTCGCTGCTGAAGGCAGGCGGCTGGGCTTTACGGTCGAGGCCGCACCGCCCCTGGAGGACGAAGGGCGCCCGGTGTCTTCGTCCTCGATCCGCGCGGCGCTCGCCGACGGCCGTGTCGTCGAAGCCGCTGAGCTTCTCGGCTATCCGTGGTTCGTTACCAGCCGCGTGATCCGCGGCGATCAGCGCGGCCGCGATCTCGGATTTCCGACTGCGAATCTTACGCTCGATCCGGCCTGCCAACTCAAGCACGGTATCTACGCGGTGCGCGTGCAGGTCGGCGGCAATCTGCATGACGGCGTCGCGAGCTTCGGCACGCGGCCGACGTTCGATGATGGCGCCGCGCTGCTTGAGGTGCACCTGTTCGACTTCGCAGGCGATCTTTATGGCCGCGAGATCGACGTCGCTTTCATCGGCTGGATCAGGGCTGAGCTGAAATTCGATGCTGTCGACGCGCTCGTGCTGCGGATGACGGAAGACGCGCGGCTCGCGCGCGCCGCGCTGGCCCGCGTACCGGATGCGTTTCCGCAGCTCGGCAAGCCCTGATCAGGCCGGACGCCGCACCAGCGCGAAACAGGCAAAAGACAGCACGCCGAATGCCGCCACGGTCGCGAGCGCGACCGGATCGGCGGCACGCTCGGCGATGAACGCGACCACGACCGGTGCAATCGACGTGACGATGAGCGCCGGGCCGGCGATGCGGCCGATGATGCCGCCATAGCCGACGGCGCCGAACAGCGCGAGCGGCACCGCACCGCGCGCGATCGTCATCAAGCCATTGGCGATGCCGAACATGATGGCAAACGCAAAGGCGACCGGCGTCGAAAGGCCGATCAACCACAGCATGGCGAATGCCAACACCAGCATGGCGACGGCGAAGCGCGCGATCCAGAGCGGGTGGATGTTGCGAGCAAAGATGAACTCACAAAGGCGCGCGGCCACCTGCGCCGGCCCGAACAAGGTGCCGATGACGACCGCGGTCTTGGCGTCGATGCCGAGACGCTGGAAGATCGCGAGCAAGTGGGTCGACAGCCCCGACGGCACGAAGGCGTAAGCCGCGAACGCGCCGGCGACGAGCAGGAAGATGGTGCCCTTCGCGGGAGAGATCGCGGGCACGGCGGCGGTTGCGCCCGCAACCGGGACGCCGGCCGCCGCGCGCGTGCGCGGCAGCGCGAAGGCATGCAATGGCGCCGCGACACCCGCGAGCAGCGCGGCGTAGATCAGATAGGTGCCCTGCCAGCCGAGCCATTGGTTCAGCGCATAGGTCGCGGGCCAGCTCACCGTCGAGGCAAACCCGCCGACGAGCGTCAGTGCGGTGATCGGCTGCCGCGCGCTTGCCCCGAAGATGCGCCCGAGCGTCGCAAAGGCGGAATCATAGAGGGAGGCCGCCATGGCGATGCCGAGCAGAACCCATACCGCCAGATAGGCGAGCGGGTGGCTCGCATGAACGAGCGCGACAAGCCCGATCGCGCCGGCGAGCGAGCCGAGCGGCATCACCCGGTTGCCACCATGCTCGTCGATCATCCGGCCGATCGTCGGCGCAACCAAGCCCGCGGCGAGCAGGCCGAGCGAGAAGCCGCCCATCGCAAACGTTGCCGAGAAGCCGCGATCGGCGGCGATCTGCGGCATCATCAGCACCGGTGGATAGAAGATCGCGCCCCACGCGATGATCTGCGTGACGCCGAGAATGGCGACGGCACGCCAGGGGCCCACGACGAAATCGCGAATCGCGGGCATGAGCCGCCGTTACCTGCGGCGGCTATTGCTACTTCGGAGCACCCGGGGGAGCGGCTGGCGCGGCGGCAGCTTTCTTCTTGCCCGGACGTTTTTTCTTCGGCGTGTCAGCAACCGTGCCACAGCGGACATAGACCATGTTGCCATAGCGGCCCGCGATCTCCGGATCGACCCAGCGCAGCACCATCATGCGGCCGTCCATCGAGAGGATCTCGCGGTCGCGGGCGCTGCCGCCGGGCTCGTCGGCGGGCCCGACGAAGTTCTGTCCGCCCGGCCCGCCCTTGAGTACCAGCTCGGTCGGCTGCGACTGATCGGCAAGATGCATGATGACGCCGCCGGTCGGACCGCGGGTGATATTGTACGGCTGTCGGCACTGGCCGCGGGCGGCGGTCTCGGTGCGGGCACGGTCCTCGGCCTTGTGATAGGCGGCCAATCCCCAGCGGCCGACCAGATCCTGCGCCGGAATGCTCGCGGGCAACAGCGTGGCGGACGGTGCCGCCGGAGGCGGCTCGGACGTCGGACCGATCGACATGGAGGCGCAGCCGGCAAGCAGCAGCGCCGCGGCGACCATCGTCGCGCAGGATTTCAGGTCCAGCGGACGTACGCGGAAACAGACCATCACGGGCCTCCTCGTCCTCCAGGATACGACTCTGCGCACCCTTGGGGTTCAACGCAAGGTGGGCTACGACAACCGCCCCACCCCGAACATGTTGCATACCACCATCCGGCTAAACGAAGCCTTTACCCTGCCGCCTTGACAGAAGCAGGGCCGACGCCATATCACCCTGCGGCTCCTGGCACTCGGGATCGCGAGTGCTAAGAGCTTCATCCATCGACCGTTTCGGTCTTTGACGTTACCGACGATGCGCGCCGGGTGCGCCGACGAGGAAGACATGGCCAAGCTCAAGTTCCGTCCCCTACATGACCGCGTTGTCGTTCGCCGGATCACCGCCGACGAGAAGACCAAAGGCGGCATCATCATTCCGGACACCGCCAAGGAGAAGCCGCAGGAAGGCGAAGTGATCGCCGTCGGCCCCGGCGGGCGCGATGAGGCCGGCAAGCTGATCCCGATCGACGTGAAGACCGGTGACCGCGTGCTGTTTGGAAAGTGGTCGGGCACCGAGGTCAAGCTCGATGGCGAAGAGCTCCTGATCATGAAGGAGTCCGACATCATGGGCGTGGTCGCCTAGCGCTGAATTCTTCATCCCGCGGAAGCGCGAAGCGCCGTCCGAAGGATGAGGCCAACGAGCAACCGCCATCCGTCTGTCGAGACGCGGTCCAAGCAATCAAGCTTACGCAGATTGCGCAAGCTTATCTGCGGTGCACCGCTCCTTCAGGACGATGACTGAGTTCAATCCAGGGAACCAAAAAACATGGCTGCCAAGGACGTAAGATTTTCCA
>JAXDNZ010000203.1:0-2883 GCA_034669185.1 Hyphomicrobiales bacterium | reverse complement strand
CGACCTGCGCGCGGGTGAACTTGTCCCGGTAGGGCGGCGTCGTCACCATCTGGATCAGGAAGCGCTCGGCGAACGCCGTCAGCGCGCCGCCGCCGTGCGAGAAGATCCAGTTGATGTCGGGATACTTCATCGACGTGCCGGTAAAGATCAGGCTGGCGATGCTGCGCGTCGTGTCGGCGCCGAACTCGACGACCGTTTCGGGCAGGCCCTGCACCAGATTGACGCAGCAGTTCGCGCCGGTCGGATGCGTGTAGACGGTTGCCTTGCGGCGGTTGAGCTCCTCCCACACCGGCGCAAACTCCGCATAGCCGAGCCACTTGTCGCCATAGCTCGTCATGCAGCCGACGCCGTCGACCTTCAGCGTGTCGAACGCGTGGGCGATCTCCTTCAGGCTCGCGTCGACATGCGGCAGCGGCAGCATCGCGAAGGTGCCGAAGCGGCCCGGATGATCGGTCTCGAGCTTCTTGGCGTACTCGTTCGACTCGCGGGCGAGGCGCGCGGCCTCGTCGGCCGCCAGCGGCGTGACCTGCGGCGTCGTCGGCGAGGTCATCGCGGTCGCGACTCCGCCTTTGTCCATGTCGTCGAGCGTCTTCTGCACCGACCAGTTCGCCATCGGCGGATTGGCGGCCTTGATGCGCTTCATGGCGTCCAGCCAGGTCGGCGGAGAGACATGATGGTGCACGTCGATGCGGTGCGGCTTGGCCTGCGCCAACGCCTTGCCGGGCAGTCCGCTCATCGCGACGGCACCGGCCGCGACCGCGCTCGCCATGAAGCCGCGGCGGCTCATGTCCGGCAGACAGCACAGGCAGGAGCGGGAGGAATAGGTGTTCGGCATTGCGTGTCCTCCGCGTGGTGCGGCGCTTCCCCGCGCCTTTCATGACCCCAGTCTAGTCCAAATTCCGGCCCCCGACCTCACTGGCGAGCGTTTCCCCTTCCCGCCGAAACCCCGGCATCACCTCCTTGGCGAACCTGCGCAAGTTCTCCACCGAACCCTGCGGCCCATTGAGCAGCACGTGCGCGATCCCGGCTTTCCGCAACACGTCGAGCTTCGCCACGATCTCGTCCGGCGTGCCGTAGAGCGCGCTCTCCTCGGCGGCGTCGAGCGTGTAGTCGAACGACAGCATGCTCGACGTGCGCGCGCCGCCCGGTGCCACCGCGACCTTGGCCATCCGGTTCTGGCCCGCGAGCCGCGTCTCGACGGCGTGCCGCTTGTCCGCGGCGTTTTTCGCCACATAGAACGCGCGCGCGACGCCGACATCCTGCGGGTCGAAGCGCCGCCCCGCGGCCTCGACTTCGGTCTTGTAGATGTTGAAGCGCTCGATGATCGTCGCCATCGAGGCGAACTGGTCGAGCAGAAGCTTGCAGCCGCGCCGAGCGACCTTGGCGATCGAGTCCGGCTGGCCGGCCGCCATCCAGATCGGCGGATGCGGCTTCTGCCGCGTCGGCGGCTCGACGATGATGTTCTCGAAATTCCAGAATTTGCCGTGATGCGAGAACCGCTCGGCCGACGTCCATGATTTCACGATCAGCGCGAGCGATTCCTCGAAGCGCGCGTCCGCCTCCTCGATCGGGATGCAGAAGCCGGCGAACTCGTTGGCCCGATAGCCCTTGCCGACGCCGAACTCGAGCCGCCCGCCGGAGAGAAGATCGATGGTCGCGGCAGCTTCGGCCAGCAGCACCGGATTGTGCCACGGCAACACGATCACGGCGGTGCCAAGCCGCAGCGTCGAGGTGCGCGCCGCGACCCAGGTCAGCAGATTGAGGGTCGCCGACACCTGGCCGAATCCGGTGAAATGATGCTCGACCACGAAGGTGGAGTCGTAGCCAAGCTGTTCGGCCTCGACGTTGTAGTCGATGAAATCGCGGAAGCCCTGCCCGGAATCGACGTCCGGCCCGCCCCGTTGCGCCTGCGCGCTCCCAAACAGTCCGAATTTCATCGCACGCTCATTTTTCCCCATGCATCGCTCATCTTGCACGTCTGATTCGACATGGGACAGGGGCGGCGGATGGACGCGGAGGCGGCGCGCTCGAACCTTTCCAACTCTGCGTTGCCGGCAGCACCGTTCATCCACCCCTGTGATCGTCGCCGCACGCACGTCACGCGTCGTGCCTATTCTTTATGCCTTCTTTACACCCATCGATCGCCGATACTGCGCTAGTTTGCGTGACGCCTTGCCGCGTCGAATCCCCGATCGACGTCGCTATCGTCGACGTCTCGCAACAAAGGAAAATCCGAATGCGATCCACATTCTTCGCGCTCGTCGCCGCCATTGCGACGCTCAGCGCCACCACGACGTTCGCCGCCGACGAGCGCAACGTCACGGTCGTCAACCAGACCGGCTATCAGATCAAGTTTCTCGGCTTCAATCCGCCCGGCGACAACGAGTGGAACGACAACGAGATCAGCAGCGTCCTGGAAAACGGCGCGAGCGTCTATGTGAAATTCAACGGCGCCGACAAGGGCTGCAACTGGAACATCCGCGTCGACTGGGCCAACTACGACTCCGGCGTGCTCTGGCGCGGCGTCGATCTGTGCACCATCGACGTGATCACGCTGCACTACGACAGCGCCAGCAAGGTCACGTCGTTCACGTCGAGGTAAGAGGATCGCGCAGGCATCGGCTTCGCGCCGGTGCCCCGCGCCGGCGCGTCACCAGCGCCATGCAGGAGTGCCGCACCGGGTATTCGCTCTCGCCCTCTCCCCCAATGCTTTCCACGTGCTAACAAGCGCACTCCAGGCATTGTCTCCGGGAGCAGACGTGAGCGCGCAAGCCGGTACGCAGCCGGACGCCGAGCCGTTGCGCGAAGCGCGCCGCGAGAACATTCCGCTCGCGATCTTCTACATGATCGCGTCCGGCCTGGTGTTCAATTGCGCGAACGCGG
>JAXDNZ010000202.1:0-3562 GCA_034669185.1 Hyphomicrobiales bacterium | reverse complement strand
GAAGCTGGCGCGCGGCACGATCACCCGCATTGATGGCCGCATCGATGCTGAGACCGTCGAAGCCACCGCCCTGATCGCGGCCGCAGTTGGCATGCCGGTGGCGGCGGTGCGTGATGCGGTGTGGCCGGGCGAGCCCTTCGGCGAAGGGCTGTTCGGGGACTATGACGGCCGCGTCGAATTCACTGCGGCTCGTGCTGCGTTCACACCGACGCTCATCGGCCGCCAGGTGCGCGGTGCGCTGCGGTTCGGCGCGGGCGAATTCGCGCTGGAGGATCTCGACGGCACGCTCGCAGGCGGCCGCGCCACCGCCCAGCTGACGTTCAAGCGCAGCGCGATGGGCTTGTCGGCCGCGGCGCGGCTCGTGCTTGTTGGCGCGGATGCGGCCGCGCTGTTGCCGGGCGAAGGACGGCCCGCGCTGACCGGCAGGATCGGACTGCAGGCTGCGGTCGAAGGCGCGGGCCTAAGCCCGGCCGCTTTGATCGGCGCGCTCGATGGCTCCGGGACGATCACGCTGGAGGACGCTGCGTTCGCGGGCCTCGATCCGAAGGCCTTCGGCGCTGCGACGCGTACTGCGGACCAGGTGACCACAATCGATGCCGATAAGGTGCGCGCGGTCGTTGCGACGGTGCTCGATGGCGGCACGCTGGCGGTGCCACGGCTGGATGCGGCACTGACCGTCACGGGGGGGCAGGCGCGGATCGGCCGCATCATGACGCTTGGACAGGGCGCTGACCTCATGCTCACGGGCGGCGTCGATCTCGCCGACGCGACGCTCGAAGCGCGACTGACTTTGACTGGGCCGATTCTTGCCGACGGGTCCAGCGCCACGCGGCCGGATATCCTCGTCACGTTGAAGGGTCCGGTCGCCACGCCGAAGCGCACCATCGACGTGTCGGCTCTGTCGGGCTGGCTGATGCTTCGCTCGGTCGAGCGGCAGGCCAGGCGTCTCGACGCGATCGAGAGCGAGCGACGCGACGCCTCTCGCGAGCCCGAGCCTGCTCCGGCGGCACCCACTCCCGCGCCATCTCCGCCGGTTTCGGCTGCGCTGCCCTCGGCAACCACGACCGACGTACCACCGATGGCGCCCGAAGCAGCGCCCGCGCCGCCTGCTCCGGCTCGGCCGCATCGTCCGGCGCGGCCGGCAACATCGCGCACATCACCGCCGGCCGAGCAGCCGCCGGCGCTTCCGCCTCCGCTTGAGATCACCCCTGCGCCCGGCAATACGCGGCCGTATCGTCCCGCAAGGCAGCTGCCGCCGCCGCCGCCGCGTTCGACGTTCGAGACGCTGTTTGGTCCGTTACGCTGACGCGGCAGGGCGCGTCGTTCCGCTTTCGCGCGCGGGTTCGCTTTGCTTGCCGTAGTTGCCAAGCTGCGAGCGATAATGATCGAGCACGAACAGACGGATCGCCGAGGACAAATTGCCTTGGCGCCGGTCCGCATCGATTGCTCCGACCAGATCGGACAGCGTCATGTTGCGCGACCCGGCGATATCCTTGAGACCGCTCCAGAATGCGTCTTCCAGGCTCACGCTGGTCTTGTGTCCCGCGATGACGATGGAGCGCTTGACGACCGGAGACTTCATTCAGTTCTCCCCTGTATCGATTTTGTGTGCATCGAGGAGTCGGCGCCTTTGATCGGCGCGCGCCGTGTCCAGAGTCCGCTCCGACTTGGACCGGCCATGACTGAACCGGTTGGCGGCGGCGCTTTTCGCATCCGCCTCCCGTTTGGCCTGCTTGCGAGCTTTCCGCAGACTGACAAGTTCGCCCATCGTAGGAGCCGATTGGTACCGAAGTACTTTGGGGCAGCTGTGGCGGATGATTTTCTGTCCGAGCCGCCGTGCCACCGATTCAGAATATTAAGCCGAAACTGACGGTATCACCTTCCGTGGTGCAATACACGGTTAGTTGATGGGTCAATTATCAACACGAGGAGGATTTCGATTATGAGGCATCATCGGCAACATCTGTCGTGTGGTATGCGTGTATATCGAACAATATAAAAATCCACGCGATGATTATATCGCGATAAAACACGACTACATGATGTTTGTCATAGTGAAAGAACGAATACTTCGATTGGTCTTCCAAACGATGCTGTAGAATTTGCGAAAGTGGGCCAACTCGCAACATGGAACTGTGGAATCGGCATGCGTAACTTCGGCCGCCGTGGCGGTATTCCTCTAGGTCACACGCTTGGCGTGTAGTGCGGTCCGGAACACTTCGGCGCAAGCGGAAATGCGCCGGTCAGCCGGGACCCACCATTTTTTCCGGCCGCACCAGGCGATCGAACTCCTGCGCCGTGACGAAGCCGCCGCCGACCGCCTCCTCGCGCAGGGTCGTGCCGTTCCTGTGCGCGGCCTTGGCGATCTTGGCGGCGTTGTCGTAACCGATCTTGGGCGCGAGCGCGGTGACGAGCATCAGCGAGCGCTCGGTCAGGTCGCGGATGCGCGGCTCATTGGCCTTTATCCCCGCGACGCAATTGTCGGCGAAGGAGCGCGCGGCGTCCGCGATCAGGCGGATCGACTGCAGCATCGCATAGGCGATGACCGGCTTGTAGACGTTGAGCTCGAAATGGCCCTGGCTCGCCGCCATTGAAATCGTCGCGTGATTGCCGAACACCCGACAGACCACCATGGTCAGCGCCTCGCTTTGCGTCGGATTGACCTTGCCCGGCATGATCGAGGAGCCGGGCTCGTTTTCGGGCAGGACCAGTTCGCCGAAACCCGAGCGCGGACCCGAGCCCAGGAAGCGGATATCGTTCGCGATCTTGAAAAGCCCGGCCGCGACCGCATCGAGCGCGCCGTGCGCGAACACGGTGGCGTCGTGCGAGGCGAGCGCCTCGAACTTGTTCGGCGCCGAGGTGAAGGGCAGCCGCGTGATCGCGGCGACGCGCTTGGCGAACGCCTTGGCGAACGCCGGCTTGGCGTTCAAGCCCGTGCCGACCGCGGTGCCGCCCTGGGCGAGGGGATAGAGCTGCTTCAGCCCCAAGCGTATCCGCTCGATGCCGTGCTTGACCTGCGCGGCGTAGCCGGAAAATTCCTGGCCCAGGGTGAGGGGCGTTGCGTCCTGCGTATGCGTGCGGCCGATTTTCACGATTGATGCGAAGGCCTTGGCCTTCGTCTGCAGCGCGTCCTGCAAATGCGCGAGCGCCGGATCGAGCAGGGTGGCGATCTCGGTCGCCGCCGCGATATGCATCGCGGTCGGGAACGCGTCGTTCGAGGACTGGCTCATGTTGACGTGATCGTTCGGATGCACCGGGGATTTCTCCCCGCGACTGCCGCCGAGCAGTTCGTTCGCCCGGTTCGCGATCACCTCGTTCAGGTTCATGTTGGTCTGCGTGCCGGACCCGGTCTGCCACACCACCAGCGGGAAGTTGCCGTCGAGCTTGCCGTCGATGACCTCCTGCGCGGCCGCGACGATCGCGCGCGCGCGTTTGGCGTCGAGGATGCCGAGCGATTGGTTGACCTCGGCCGCCGCGCGCTTGACCAGCGCCAGCGCGCGGATCAGCGGCAGCGGCATGCGCTCGTCGCCGATGCGGAAATTCATCAGTGAACGCTGCGTCT
>JAXDNZ010000201.1:0-13817 GCA_034669185.1 Hyphomicrobiales bacterium | reverse complement strand
TACTTGCGCAAAAATCTTCCCGAGTCGCCGCGCTGGCTCGAATCGAAAGGCCGTACGGATGAGGCCGAAGCGCTGATGCAGGCGATCGAAAAAGAAGCATCGCTCGCGGGCGCGCTTCCCGCGCCGGCGACGGCTACACCCACGCCGCAGGTGGAGGCGACCGCCATGCTGCGACCGCCCCTGCTTCAGCGCATGATCGTCGGCTGCTGGGTGCTGATCACCATCAACACGCTGATCTTCGGCTTCGTGATTTTCCTGCCACAGTTCTTCCTGCGCCAGGGGCTGACGATCGCGAACTCGCTCGGCTACACGGTCGTGCTCGCAGCCGCTTCGCTGGTCGGCTGCGCGGTCGGCGCTTACACATCCGACTTCGTCGGCCGGCGCTGGAGCATCATCGGCGCTTCCATCGTCACCATCGTGGTCGGCTGGATCTATTCGCACTTCAGCGCGGCGTCCGATCCGGCGATCGTGCTCAGCGTCGGCTTCGTGCTGATCGTGGCAATCTACGTGCAGACCGCGATCCTGTTCGGGGTCTATACGCCGGAACTGTTCCCGACCGAGATCAGGCTGCGCGCGAACGGCATCTGCAACACGCTCGGGCGCGGCGCCACCGTCGTGTCGCCATTCGTGGTCGGCTATCTGATGACGACCTATCAGCTTCCCGGCGTGATCTGGCTGATGATCGGGCTCGTCCTCATTCAGATCCTCGTCGTGTGGGCGTGGGGCGTAGAGCCGGCGCGCCGCTCGCTCGAATCGGTCGAACCGGCGGCATCCGCTTGAGGACTACGCGGGCCGGGGTGGGTGTTCTTGACCGACGCGGCGGCCCGATGGGAGCATGCCGGCGAAAACGACGTTTGCCGCTTGGCGCCAAGGGAGATTCTCGATGACGATCAGCAGGCGCGCCGCGCTCGCTGGCGGGGTGGCGCTCGGCGCCGTCTGGGGCACGGGTCACGCGCGCGCCGACTATCCGGATCGCGTCCTCAGGGCCATCGTTCCGCGCGCGCCCGGCGGCGGCACCGACATTCTGGCGCGATTGATGGCGCCGGGAATTCAGGAGCGGCTGAAACAGTCCTTCATCATCGAGAATCGTGCGGATGCCTCGACCGTGGTGGGATCGAGCGCGGTCGCGCAGTCCGCACCGGACGGCTACACCATGCTGCACACCGACAACGCGTTCTACCAGAATCCCGCGATCCTCAAGACGCTGCCTTACGACACGATCAAGGATTTCTCCGGCGTGACGATGCTCGCGCAGGCGCCGGTGATCCTGATCGTCAACGCCGCCGTTCCGGCGAAAAACCTGAATGAACTTCTCGATTACGCGCGCGCAAACCCCGGCAAGATCAGCTACGGCTCCGGCGGCGTCGGCGCATCGACGCACCTCGCGGGCGTGCTGTTCAATCTCTCGGCCAAGCTCGACATCGTGCACGTGCCGTTCCGCTCGTCGGGGCCTGCGCTCGACGCGCTGCTCGGCGGTCATGTCACCATGAATTTCGGCGGCATCAGCTCGGCGCGCGCGTTTGTCGAGAGCGGCAAGCTGCGCGCGCTGGCGATCACCGGCAAGAAACGCGACCCGGGCCTGCCGGACGTCCCGACCTTCGACGAGCTTGGCGTCCCGGTCGATATCATGAGCATCTGGGGCGTGCACACGCCGGCGAACACGCCGCCGGACATCCGCCGCAAGCTGCGCGACACGATGGTCGACACGATGCGCACGCCGCAGGTGAGCAAGCGAATGGCCGAGCTCGGCTACGAGATCATCGGCAGCACGCCGGAGGAGCTGGACCAGGAGACGCGGCAGCTCGTCGGCTTCTGGCTCGAGGTCTCCAAACGCGTGCCCCTGACCATCAACTAGGGCAGCCGATGACCGAGCCGAAGTATCGCTTTCAGCTGATCAATGCCTTCAGGCTGTCGCCCAACGCCGGCTTCAGGCTGCGCGCCTATGACGGGCCGAAGGAGTCGCTGGTCTATAATTTCCAAGATGTTGCGCCCTACCTCGAAGGCGTCGCGTGGGATGTTCATCCCGGTGCGCTTGCGACACATGGCGACTGGCCGGTCGAGAAGCTGGAGGAATTCGACAGCATCGGCGCGAACCGGCTGCCGCTGGTGCGCGAAGCCTGCCAGAGCGGCAAGTACAACGCGGTCGTCCTGCTCGGCGGCGGCGACCCGAGCTACATGGCGGCGCGCGAGATCGGACGCAGCTTCGGCATTCCGGTGACCTCCTGCGCCCACGCCCAGATGCACATCGCGCGCACGCTGGGACGCAAGTTCAGCGTCGTCGACATCTCCGAAACGCACAACATGCGCATGGTCGACCTCGTCATCCAGTATGGCTTCACGCACGAGTGCGCGTCGGTTCGCAACGTCAATTTTCCGCTGCCGCGCCCTGGCTATCCGGACGAGCCTTCGATCGAACTGCAACGGGAATTGGCGGTGCGCGGCGAGCGTTCGGCCATGCTCGAGGCGGCCGTCGAGGAAGCCGTCGACGCGATCCACAATGACGGCGCCGAGGTCATCATGCTTGGCTGTTCGGCGGCTTTCTGGATGCAGCCTTTTCTGCAGCGGCGCCTCAAGGAGGACGGCTGGGAAGTGCCGGTGCTGGAAGGCACGCGCTGCGCAATCGAGCTTGCCAAGCTGTTCGTCAACCTTGGAGTCGATGCCAGCGGCCTGCTATTGCCGTCCGAACGCCCCAAAGCGTGGCGACGGAAGAAAGTGTTCTAGACAGATCGGGAGGATCCGATGACTGAACTGACCCGACGTTCGCTGTTCGCCGGCACCGCGGCTGCGGCCGCTGCGACCACGCTTGCCGCGATGCCGTCGTTTGCCGCCGCGCCCGCCACCGGCAAGCAGGCGCCGGCCTTCTACCGCTTCAAGCTCGGCTCGTACGAGCTGACCGCGATCCATGACGGCGTCTGGTACCGCGACATCGATGCGAAATTCGTCGGCAACGCGCCGTGGGCCGCCGTGCAGAAGGCGATGGCCGACGCCTACATGGAGCCGGGCAAGCTGCAGATCCCGTTCACGACGCTGCTGGTCAACACCGGCTCGAAGCTGATCCTGATCGACACCGCGACCGGCGGCCAGCTCGCCGCGACTGCAGGCGCCTTCACCGCCAATCTCGCGGCCGCCGGCATCGACCCGAAATCGGTCGACACGATCCTGATCTCGCACTTCCACCCGGATCACATCAACGGCATCAAGGACAAGGAGAACAAGGTCGTCTTCCCGAATGCCGAGATCAACGTGCCGCAGCCCGAATGGGCGTTCTGGATGGACGACGCCAAGATGAACGCGGCGCCCGACGGCATGAAGCCGGCGTTCCGCAATGCGCGCCGCATCTTTTCGGATCTGAAAGACGTGAAGCGCTACGAGCCCGGCAAGGAGGTCGCGCCGGGCATCACGACGATCGCGGCTTACGGCCATACACCGGGCCACACGGCGTTCGCGATCGCCTCGGGCGACCAGTCGATGCTCTGCCTGAGCGACACCACCAACAATCCGTGGCTGTTCGTGCGCAATCCCGACTGGCAGGCCGCGTTCGATATGGACGGCGCGATGGCGGCCGAAAACCGCAAGAAGCTGCTCGAGCGCGCGGCGGTCGACCGCATGCTGGTGCAGGGCTATCACTTCCCCTTCCCGGCCTCCGGCCACATCGTCAAGACCGGCGCGAGCAGCTACGACCTCGCGCCGGTGCTGTGGCAGCCTTCGCTGTAGTCGGCGCGGCACAGGTCGCTCCTGATCCTCCCCGTCTTCGGGGAGGGTGGACGGCGCGAAGCGCCGGCCGGTGGGGCCGCGCGCATGTAAAGAACCCCACTCGGTCGCCTTCGGCGACCACCCTCCCCCTACGGGGGAGGGATTGGAGAGAGCGAGCGGTTACGTCTCCTTCGGAAACAGTTGCCGGTACGGATCGGCTTCGTTGGCGGCGCGCGCCCGGCCGCACGAAGACCGAGTGTTACTTCTTCGACACGCTGGTCGCGCATCGCGCGTGTGCCCGTTGACAAGAGTTTCGCGCGCACCTTCACTGGCAGACGGTACAGGTGTGCCGGTTCTCGGTTGGGGCCGGCCAAAAGGGAATCCGGTGAGGCTCGCCACCTTTGACGGCGAATCGAACCCGGAACTGCCCCCGCAACTGTGAGCGGCGAGCCCTTCTTCATCAGGCCACTGGGGTCATCCCCGGGAAGGCGGAGCGAGGGCTAGGACCCGCGAGTCAGGAGACCTGCCTGCACCAGTCACCCTTCCGACGCACGGGGCGTGCGCTCGGGGCGGCTCTTCCGCAGCGGTGGCGTGCTGAAACCGTCGCGGGGTTGGGGCTCATGCGTTCTCCCACAGGCCAGATCTGGAACGGCGCACACATGCGCCCGCGCCTCCGTGACTTGTTCAACCCACACCATTGGGGGGCATGTCATGTCTCGATCCAGGAACTTCCCGCTTTCGACTCCTAACCGCCAGCTCGGTGCCGGCCTCGCGCTCTGTGCCCTGCTAGCCGCGCTATCGTCGCCCGCATCGGCACAGCCGGTGCAGCAACTCCCTCCGATCGACGTCGTCTCATCGAGCCTGCAGCCGATCGAGGCCTCCAAGGTCGGCTCGGCGGTCACCGTGATGACCGGGGACGAAATCCGTTCGAGCGGTTTCTCCCAGCTTTCCGACGTGATGCGCACGTTTCCCGGCGTCGCGGTCAATCAGGCAGGCGCGCGCGGCTCGCTGACCCAGTTCCGCGTACGCGGCACCGAAGCAAACCACCTGCTCGTCATGATCGACGGCGTGCCGGCGAACGCGATCGGCGACGGCGAATACAATTTCGCCGATATTCCGCTCGAGGACATCGAGCGGGTCGAGCTGTTGCGCGGACCGCAATCCGGCCTCTACGGCGCTTTCGCCCAGTCAGGCGTCCTCACCATCGTCACCAAGTCCGGACGCGGCCTGACCAAGCCGGAATTCAACGCGCGCTTCGAGGGCGGCACGCAGCGCAGCGCCGAAGCCGCCATGTCGGCGCGCGGTGCGGCCGGTCCAGTCTACGGCGCGCTCACGCTGACCGGAGCGACCACCGACGGCTTCAACATCGCGCGCGACGGCTCAGAACCCGACGGCGCCAGGCGCTTCGCCGGGACCGCCAAGGCCGGCATCGACTTCTCGCCGAACTTCAACGTCGAGGGCTTTGTCCGCCATGTACGCCGCAAGGCCGAAAGCGATCCGCAAGATCCGTTCTTTCTGAACACCGGACTGGTGCAGGACGCCCCGGGCTATTCGACGCGCTTTAACGAAACGCTCGCGCGTCTCGAGGGCACGCTCAAGCTGTTCGACGACCGCTGGATCCAGTCGGCGAAGTGGACGGGGACGCGGCAGAACCTCGAATCGATCGAGAACTTCGCGCAGGCCTCCTCGTCGCTCGGCGCCAGCCAGACCCTGTCATACAAGAGCGCATTGCTGCTCGATTCGATGTTCGCCGGCGGCGAAAAGCATCGTCTGACGGCGCTGGTCGAAAACCGGCGCGAGCAGTTCAGCTTCGGCAGCATCTTCTTGTTCGGCCCCGACCTCGACGCGGCGCGCAACGGTTACAGCCGCACCAGCACCGGCGTCGGCGGCGAATACGTGCTCGATCTGCTCGCGACCGGCACCACCGTGTCGATCGCGCAGCGGCAGGACTTCAACGAGCCGTTCAGGGACGAATACACCTGGCGCTACGCGCTGTCGCAGAAGTTCGCTCCCGTCGGCGGCCGCCTGCACACCAGCATCGGGCGCGGCGTGACCAATCCGAGCTTCATCGAACAGTTCGGCTTCCTGACCAGCACATTCGTGCCCAATCCCAACCTCGTGCCGGAGAGCTCGATTGGCTGGGACGCCGGCTGGGAGCAGACGTTCTGGGACGGCCGTCTCGTCGTCGATGCGACCTACTTCAACTCGCGGCTCGAGCACGAGATCGTGTTTGTGTCTCTGCCCAGTTTCCGAAGCAGCGCGCGGAATCTCGACGGCGCATCGACGCGTCAGGGCGTCGAGACGACCGCCAAATTCAGGGCCGCCGATTGGCTCGTCCTGACCGGCACCTACACCTACACCGACGCGCGCGATGACAAGGGCGTGCAGGAAATTCGCCGCCCGCGTCATGCGGGATCGGCCTCGGCCACGGTCCTGTTCGCCGACGGCCGCGGCAAGGCGACGGTCAACGTCATCTACAACGGCAAGATGCCGGACACGCTGTTCACCTTCCCGTCGCAGACCGTGAGTCTCGCCGCCTATACGCTCGTCGGCGGCACGATCTCCTACGACGTGACGCCGTGGGCGACTGTGTATGTGCGCGGCGAGAACGTCTTCAACAAGCAGTACGAAGAGGTCGTCTCGTATCGCTCGCCCGGCGCCGCCGTCTATGCGGGGCTGAAGTTGAGGTCGAACTAGCTTCTGCAAAAATTATGAGGCCGGCCGCGACGAACGGCCGGCCTCTTCTTGCTTCTACCAGTCGGCGACAGGGGGGCGGGGGCGGCCGACCGGTCTCCGCAAAACCTTACTTCGCGACCGTGGTCTTCACCGGCGCCTGCTTCAGCACGACCTGCTTCTTGATCAGGACCTTCACCGGCTTTCTGTTCATCGCGGTCGCCGGCTTCTTGATGAAGACCTTCACGAGCTTGCCGTGCACCTTCACCCACTTCCAGTGACGCGCATGTGCGACGTGCTTGTTGTAGTGGCGGAAGTGACGCACATGCTTGACGTGCTTGCGTTGATGCAGGGCGTAGCGCTTCTGCTTGACGACGACCTTGGCGACCGGCTTGGTCGTGAACGTGGTGTTCGCCGCCGGCTGCGCGGCTTCGGCGTTCGTGGCGAGCACGGGCGCGCCGAGCAGGCTTGCGCCAACCAGGGCGGCGGTGAGAAATTTCAACATTGTGGTTATCCTCTCCGGGTGGCTTGGGGTGTCGGGACCGGCCCCGGACCGATCGTGAGGGGGACACTAAGCGGCGCGCACTGAACTCGTTCTGAAGTGCCCGCGCTGCCGCCGTTCATCGACATGAAGCGCAGACAACAGCAGCACTCCGTGCCGTTCAGGCTGGGGACCCTGCGGCGGCGGCACTGTGGCGCTTTGGTGAATCGGGACGTTTTGGCCGGGCCGCCTTCGTGGGCGGCCTTTCGCCAAAGAGCCGCCGTCGCATCACGGCGAGTTGAATGACACGGTCGGAATGCCGCGCCGCCCGCCGCTGTTCCCGTCATATCATCCGGCAGCGCTCATTCGGGAGGTCACCATGACGCACCATCGGTTAAGCGTACTCACCGCGGTGTCGCTGTTTGCGCTGTCGCTACCGGTGGGCGCAGCATTGGCCGCCGGTGAGCCCGACCCGCCGCCGCGCAATCCTCCTGCCCCGCAGCAGAACCAGAAGCCGGCGCCCAGCAACACCACCAAGGACTCGAAAAAGAAGAACCAGCAAAAATCCGAGCAGGAATTCCGCGACGGCTATCGCGCCGCCTATGCGCTGGTGCAGGCCGGCGACTACAAGGCGGCCTTCGCGGCGTTCAAGGCGCTCGATGCCGACGATACGCCCGATGTCGCCAACTACCTCGGCTACACGGCGCGCAAGCTCGGCGACTATGAGGCGTCCCGTACGTGGTACGAACGCGCGCTCGCCTCCGATCCCAAGCACGTGCGCACCTGGCAGTATTACGGCATGTGGCACGTCGAGCAGGGCAACATGCTCAAGGCCGCAGACTTCCTGGAGCAGATCCGCCTGATCTGCGGCGGCACCGGCTGCAAGGAGTATCAGGATCTCAAGGGCGGCATGGAAGGCACGGTCGTCTACTGATTCGCGTGATGTCGTAAGGCGGGCAAAGGCGCGGAGCGCCGTGCCTGCCACATCGTCTCGGTCGCCAAAAGGCGGGCACGCTTCGCTTTGCCCGCCCTACGAAAACTACGAATTAGCGCTTCTCCGTCTCCGCCATCAGCCAGCCGAGATAGGCCGGGTCGCCGCCTTCGATCGGCAGCACCAGTATCGCGGGCGTGCTGTAGGCGTGCATCTCTCTCACGGCGCCGCGCACATCGTCGCTCAGGCTCGCGCGCGTCTTGACGATCATCACGACCTCCTCGCCGCGCTCGATCGCGCCCTGCCACCAGTAGTGCGAGATCATGCCGGGCAGGATATTGACGCAGGCGGCGAGGCGCCGCTCGAGGATTGCCCGTCCGGTCTGCTCCGCCTCGACAAGGGACGGAAAGGTCGTATAGACGAAGACCGCGCGCTCCGCGTTCATGTTCTTCTCCGCTGGCCGGCGACCCGCGCGACTCCGGCCGCAGCGAGCCGTTTCGACAATGAGTACCCGGTACGCGCGGATCGCTTTCGTCGCAAGCCCGATCGCCGAGGCTCAGGACGCGCGTGCGCGGCTGGTCAAGCGCTACGGCGCGTCCACGCCGGAAGAAGCGGACGTGATCGTCGCGCTCGGCGGCGACGGGCTGATGCTGCAGACCCTGCATGCCTTCATGAATTCCGGCAAGCCGATCTACGGCATGCATCGCGGCACGGTCGGGTTCCTGATGAACGAGTTCAACGAGCAGAACCTGCCGGAGCGCCTCGCCGACGCGAAAACCGCGCTGATCCACCCGCTGGTCATGCGCGCGCGCGACGCCGACGGCCGTGAGCACGAGCACCGCGCCATCAACGAGGTCTCGCTGTTCCGCCAGACCTATCAGGCGGCGCGCCTGCGCATCCTGATCGACGGCAAGGAGCGGCTCGCCGCGCTTGTCGCCGACGGCGCGCTGGTCGCAACCCCCGCGGGCTCGACCGCCTATAATCTTTCGGCGCAGGGACCGATCATCCCGATCAGCGCGTCGCTGCTCGCCCTGACACCGATCAGCCCGTTTCGCCCGCGCCGCTGGCGCGGCGCGCTCCTGCCCGATACCGCATGCGTAACCATCGAGGTGCTGGAAGCCGACAAGCGCCCGGTCGCGGCCGTCGCCGACCATGACGAGGTGCGCTCGGTGCGCTCGGTCGACATCGCGATGGATCCCGCGGTCGCGATCCCGATGCTGTTCGACCCGGGCCACAGCCTCGACGAGCGGATATTGCGCGAGCAATTCGGATACTAGGCCGGCGCAAGCTCGACCCAGTTGACCGCGATACCGAGCCAACGGCTATCAGCTCCCCACCCGACATCGCACGGCCGCTTCACCGCCGCGACCTCGATCGTGATGCCGAAGTCGCGCGCATGCGCCACGATCTCGGTCCGGCGGGCTTGCGCTTCGAGCAAGAAGGCCGTCTCCGTTCCGGTGATGCCGACATGCAGCGGATGATCGTTGACGGACAGCTTGATCGTATCGATCAGGTCGGGCGCGATCGCCGCCAGGACGTGGATGCGGATCGAAAGGTCGCGATCGAACAGGACCGGCAGGTCGATCGTCGCGCGCCTTGCCGGCCCGGTCCATCTGAACGTGCCATGCTCGTTTGCCTCCAGACCGTGCCATTCGAACGGCATGGTCTGCTCGGACATGTCGAACCGGACCGGCGCTTCGATGCGCTTCAGCGCGGATGGTTCGAAGCGCCTGTCGAGGCCTTTGGCCTGGCGATTGCGGCGAACATACCAGCCTTTCTCGACACCATCGGTGGCGGGCGCCGTAATAGCGACAAAACGCCCCGACGCCACAGCCTGAAGCACATCGAGGAGCTCGGATTGACGGAAGTCGGCGCCGGAGCGGATGAGCGCGATCATTCGCTCCTGCTCGGCGATGGGCTTGAGCTTGTAGGAATCGCGCCGCCACGCCGCGTTGAACTTGAAGCAGGTCAGCTCGCCGGTCGCCGCCAATGTCTTGCCGGTCAACGCGAGCTCATCGAGGAACGCGGCATCCATCGGCAATGTGAGCGTAGCGGGATCGCGCCACTTGACTGCGTCGCCATACATCGCCTTGGCGTGCGCGAAAGCCGATGGCGGAACGAACTCGCCCGCCGCGAAGGCGCCTCTGCCGAACAGGCCGGCGACGCCACGGATCCCTGAACCCGGCGGCCCGTAGAGAATCATCGTACTGGTCACGATGTCGGCGCTCTGGCGTCGCGCGGCATTCAGAATCGCGGCGATATGCGTCGGGTACCAGATGTCGTCGTGGCCGAGATACGCGATCCAGTCGCCCGCCGCGTGCTCGACCGCGAAGTTGTTCGCGGCCCATTGCGAGCCGTGATTTCGCTCAAGATTGTGCCATTTGATCCGCGCGTCCTTGAATTCGGCGACCACCGCCGCGGAATCATCCGTGCATCCGTCGCCGACGACGAACAGCTCGAAGTCTTGCACCGTCTGCAGCAAGACGGACTGGATCGCGCAGCGAAGCGCCGCACTCCAGTTATAGGTTGGGATGACGACCGTGATGGCCGGCTTGCGCGGTGTCACCATCGGTAGGGGATCAGCTCGCGCGCGGTGTCGGAATCCCACGGCAACTCGAGCGCATCCGGCTTGTCGTAATCGTACATCCGATCCGGCATATTGATGATGACCGCGTCGCTCGTACCGATATTCTTCCAGCCGTGATAGAGAAACGGCGCGATCGTCAGCAGGCCCGGGCTCTTCTCGCTGACCGTGATCTCGTTGAACTTGCCGAACGTCGGCGAACCGGTGCGCCCGTCAAACACCACGATCTTGACGAGACCCGAGACGACGAACAACCGGTCTGTGATCGCCTGATGCAGGCCCCATGCACGGACGCGGCCCGGAAGCGTCGTGGTCAGATGCACCTGCACGATCGGTTGGGCGATGATGTCCCAATCCACGCGCGCGATCTCGCTGACATGCCCGTCCTCGTGCGGGACCGGTCGCGTCGGACGGAATTGCACGCCTTCGATCATGCCAACGCGCAGGCCGCCGTGATGATCGACGGCGGACTGCTTGGCCAGCAATTCGTTCACGCCGACAACGTCCGGTGTCATGAGCGGCCTTGTTCCCGAATGGACGGATCGGGCCGCATGCCCGCCCCTGCGGCCTGTCGCCCCCTGCCCCAATATGCCGAAGCAAGCGCGGAAGGCAAACACGACGCCGCGCGTCTTGCGACTCCGCAAGGGCCGTAACCGCCGCACGACACGACCTGCGCGAGCGTCGGCCGTATCCTAAACGCTTCCTTAACGCCCGTTTCCTTAAGCTGCCGGACCGGGGGTGCGGCTGAACGCGCGCCCTTCAAGGCCCGCGTCCATGATCCGCATCGAATTCAATCGCCTGCGCTTTCTCATCGTCGACGATAACGCGCACATGCGCCGCGTCGTGCGCACGCTGCTGCACGGCTTCGGCACGCGCGAGGTCTACGAGGCGGAGGACGGCGCCGGCGGGCTCGAGGCCTTCAATCACTATTCGCCCGACATTGTCATCTGCGACTGGGCGATGCCGATCTTCGACGGGCTCGAGCTCACGCAGATGATCCGCCAGCCCGGCGCCAACACCAACCCGTATGTGCCGATCATCATGCTGACCGGCCACTCGGAGAAAAAGCGCGTGGTCTCGGCGCGCGACGCCGGCGTCACCGAGTTCCTGGCGAAGCCGATCTCGGCCAAAGGCCTCTACCAGCGCATCCTCAACGTCGTCGCCAACCCGCGGCCGTTTATCCGCACCAAGAGCTATTTCGGACCCGACCGGCGGCGCAACGTCAACCCGAACTACGCCGGTCCCGAGCGCCGCAAGGGCGGCAAGGCCGACATCATCCGCCAGCAGCCGCTCCTGGACAAAGCCAAGATGACGGTCTGACAGGCAGGGATCAATCGATGACCGAAAGCAAGAAGACCAGTGCGGCGGCGGTGAGCACCTTTGCCGATCACGAGGTGATCATGCCGCCGAACAAGCTCAAGAAGGCCGTGGTGCGTCTGCGGCCGGGCGCCGACGTCCACTTTGATCCGGTCGCCAGCGCCGAAGCGGCGCTTGCGCAGCTCGCGGGCGAGTTCTCCACCTGGATGAACCATGAATGCACGCAGCTGGATGCCGCCCGCATGGCGATCCGCGCACGCGGCCTCGATAGCGGCACGCGCGATGCGCTGTTCCGCGCCGCGCACGACATCAAGGGACAGGCCGCGACGTTCGGTTTTCCTCTGGTGGCTCCGGTTGCCGAGAGCCTCTGTCGGCTGCTCGAGCACACGCCTGACACCGCTCGCATCCCGCTCGACCTGATCGACCAGCACGTCGACGCAATCCGCGCCATCACGCACCGCAACGCGCTGGGCGACAGCGAGATGACCGCAGCGCGGCTCGCCGGAAAGCTCCGCCATGTGACGGAAGAATTCCTGGTCGCCGAGAACCGCGACCGGCCGGATTATCTCGAGCAGATCCTCGCGCCGACGCTCGCGCCGGCGGATTAGGCCGTCGTCGCGGCCCGCGGACGCAACGTCTTGTCCGACTGCACTGAAGCTAGCGAAGCGCTCCCGTTGCTATCGCATGCTCGACGCAACCGGTGATGTGAGCGACCAGCACGTTCTTTGCCTCAAGGGCATCTCGCCGAAAGGCGCATTGAAGCAGAGCCTGATGCTGGCGCGAAGGCTCGTTGCCGCGATAGTTCAGCGCGATCATCTGATAGCGAAAATATTTGTCGAACACCGCTGCATGGGCCTCCATCAACGTGCGCGAACCGCAATTGGAGATCAGCGCCTGATGAAATTCGCTGTCATAACGTTTCCATTGTTCCGGCTCGCCGATCTTGGAGCTCATCAGGCGCTCCGTGGCGGCAAGCTTGTGATGCGCCGAGACCACCCGTCCTTCCCATTCCATGTCGGCGCGGGCAAACGAGGTCTCCATTGCGTGGCCTTCAAGCAGCAACCGCAGCTCGGCCAGTTCCTTCAAGTTTTCAATCGAAACGGGCGCGACCTCGAACCCGCGCCGGCCCTCCGCGAGAACAAGCCCTTCTGAGGCGAGCCGGCTCAGGATCTCGCGCAACGTGCTGACGCTGACGCCGTAGCTCTCCTTCAGGCCGTCAAGCTTGAGTTTCTGCCCCGGTACCAGCCTGCCGAGAACGATGTCGGCGCGGATCCGCCGATAGCCGTCATCGCCGATGGTCTCGATCTCTTCGGTTCGGTCAATCAGCGTCATATCGATCCCCAATGCGGCGATTGCTGCGTCCCGCAAGCGTATTCCCGCAGCAAAGAGCGGCCCTCGATAGCCATCGCCCGCGCTCTCATATAGGACAGCAACTCTCATATGAAAACGATTTTGTATTTTGACTTAAGATTTATCATGTGCTTTAGCACTAATAACGAGGCTCCGGCCTCGAACCAACACATCGAAGGGAGGAAAAGGCCGTGATGCGCACTGTCATCGCCGCTGCCGCAGTCTCGATCGCACTTCTGACTGCTCCAGTCAGCGCCCAGGTCCAGGAGCGGACGATCCGCTGGGGCCACCTCAACAACACCGATCATCCGGTCAGTCTGGGTGTGCAGAAGTTCGCCGAAATCCTTGCCGCCAAAAGCGGTGGCAAGCTGAAGGTGCGCGAATTCGCGGCCTCGCAACTCGGCAACGAGATGCAGCAGCAGTCGGCGTTGCGCGGCGGGACCCAAGAGATGCTCTCCGCTTCGACCACCTCGCTTGCCAGCGTCGTCAAGGATTTCGGCCTGCTCGACTTCCCGTTCCTCTTCAGCACGAACGCACAGGCGGAAGCGCTCGTCGCCGGGCCGTTCGGGCAGGCGATGATCGATACGTTGCCCGAGAAGGACCTGATCGGTCTCGGCTATTGGGGTCTCGGCTTCCGCAATGCCACCAATAGCAGCCGGCCGATCACCAAGGTCGAGGACTTCGCGGGCCTCAAGCTCCGGGTCATTCCCAACCCCGTATTTCTCGAGACCTTCAAGGCGTTGAAGGCAAATCCGGTCCCGATGAATTTCGGCGAGCTTTACACGGCG
>JAXDNZ010000200.1:0-5983 GCA_034669185.1 Hyphomicrobiales bacterium | reverse complement strand
CAAGCCGCCCAACGGGCTCGCGGGTGCGCCGCATCTCGTGAACAACGGCATTTCGGTCGAAGGCCTGAACGAGCCGAAGCTGGTGTTCTCAGGCACGGCGCGCGACGCCGCCGCGGGCTTTCCCGCCAACGTCAATGTGGTGGCGGCGCTCGCGCTCGCCGGCATCGGGCCGGACCGCACGATGATCGACATCTGGGCGGACCCGTCAAAGACGCGGAACTGCCATGTGATCGAGGTCGATGCCGACTCGGCGTCCTTCACGCTCTCGATCGAGAACGTGCCGTCGGAGAATCCCAAGACCGGAAAGATCGTCGCGCTCTCGGTGCTGGCGACCTTGCGCAAGCTCGCCGCGCCGCTGCGTGTCGGAACCTGACGACGATCAATCCAGCATTGCTGCACTGTCGCGCCGCAAACACGGTCCGAGCGGTTGGAACTTATTCTCGGCCGCCGGGTTCCATTGGAACTCGAAGCGGGGAGCCTCACTTGCCGCCTGCCAGACGCGACACGTTCGACATCGCGGGCGTGATGGAGCTCATCTCGCGCGCCGTGTTCGGCCTTGCGAGTCTCGTGCTGATGCTGATCGCGCTCGCGCTCAGCGTCTACAGCGCGTACCTGATCGTGACCGCGCTGGCGCAAGGCTGGCACGAGGCCGGCGCCGGCCTTCTGGAAGCGATCGGCTACGTGGTGATCGCGGTCGCGGTGTTCGACGTCTCGAAATATTTCATCGAAGAGGAAGTGATCCGCGGGCGCGAGATGCGCATGGCCTCGGAGGCGCGCCGCAGCCTCACCAAGTTCATCTCCACCATCGTCATCGCGGTGTTCATCGAAGCGCTGGTGATGATCTTCCGCGAGGGCGGCAAGGATGTCTCCCGGATCCTCTATCCGGGCGCGATCCTGTTCATCGGCATCCTCATCATTCTCGGCCTTGGCCTCTATCAGCGGTTGAGCGCGATCGTCGAACAGGAAGTCGACGCCAAGGACAAGATCGAGGAGCGCAAGCGGTAGTTGGGCGGGGCAGGGCCTGGGTGCCGCCGCAATACAGGCAATACAAAACAAGGCGTTTTTCGCCTTGTTCGCCATGCTAGCGTCCGCTCGCATAGGACGGGCGGAGACGGCGAATGATGTCAGGTCGGTTGGCGCGCGGCTGGGCGATGGCGAAGGCCAGTCTCTCGGTGCTCAAGCGGTGCCCGAGGCTCGCGGTATTCCCGATCGTCTCGGGCGCGGTCTTCCTGTTCGTCGCCGGGCTGATCGTGCTGTCGTTGCTGCCGCAGGCGCACCTTCTGTACCCGATCACGGGTCCGATCTGGGACAAGCTCGGAACCACCGACGCCGGCCAGATCTGGTTCTACGCCGCGGCGGCCGTGGTGATCTACCTTCTCGCCGTCATCGGCCTGTTCTTCAATGTCGCGCTCGTCCATTGCGCGCTGCGCTGCCATGCAGGCCAGGATCCTTCGGTGCGCGAGGGGATCGCGGCCGCGATGGCGCGTTTGCCGCAGATCCTCGGCTGGGCGCTGATCGCCGCGACCGTCGGCGTGCTGCTGAGCGTGGTGCAGGGTTTTCTGCGCGACAAGCTCGGGTTCCTGGGCTCGCTGGTCGGCGGCCTGTTCGAATTCGGCTGGGCGACCGTGACGTATTTCGTGCTGCCGGTGCTTGCGGCCGAAGGCGTCGGACCGATCGCGGCCCTGCGCCGCTCGTCGTCGATCCTCAAGAGCAAATGGGGCGAGTCGCTCGCCGGTGAGGCCCGCTTCGGCCTCCTCGGTATCCTGTTCTTCCTGCAGGCGGCGCTCCTCTTCGGGATCGGGCTCGCCATTGCGCTGAATTATGGGGCGGGCGCGATGGCCGGGCTTGGTCCGGTTCTGATGGCGCTCGGCGTCGCCTATGCGGTCGCCACGATGATCGTGTTGCAGGCGCTGAACACGATCTTCCAGGCCGGCCTGTACCTGTATGCGACGACCGGCCAGGTGCCGCCGTCGCTCGATGCGAGGATGCTCGAAAGCGCGTTCCGGGCGAAGAAGTGACGGCGCCGTTCGATTGCTGAAACGCCGGCGCTATCCGCAAAACGTATCGCGCGACGTACCGGCTTTTCTCGCCGGATGTGTTCTCTATTGCTCAGTTTTTTCTTTAACGCGTCCCATCGACTTCGTCGCCTAACGGGCGCATGGTCGCGGCGACCGAGACGCCAGCTCAAAGCGGCCGGGCGTTCACGCAGGCAAATTGCGTCCATTGATCGAGCGCCGCGACACGCACGGGGCCGCGCCGATCGTTTCATCAGATCGGCGTGTTGCGCCTTTCCCGTGCCGAATCGAACGACAGAACATGGCGATGATGTTTCCGAATCTCAGCCGAAGCTACGACGCGACCAGGCGCGCGATCCGGTTTTGGGGCTACGACAGAGCAATGGAGTGGTCGTTCTTCGTCACCGAAGGCGCGCTGAAGCGAATGAGTCCCGAGATGGTCTGCGACGAGCCGGGCATGCTTCACGTCTTCGATGCCAATCGCGACTTGATCTGCACGGTCGCCAAGAAGCTCTATAAGGTCGGCTCCAAGGGCTCCTACGAGCTCAATGCCGCCGACCTCTAGCGTCGCCGCCATGCTCACGCGCACGCGTGTCGAAACGCTGACGTTCCTCAAGCCGTTCCTGTTGAAGGGCATCGATCGCCTGTTGCCCGCAGGGGATTATCGCGTGTCGACCGATGAAGAACTGATCGAGGGTCTGTCGTTCCCGGTGTACCGCCGCGTTGCGACGATGATTTTCGTGCCGGCGCGCGCAACCGCGGCGACCGAAATGGTTTCGATCGATCCGGTGGACTTGCGCGCCGCGCGGGAGCGGGACTCGGCCGCCGGCGGTGCAAGCGCTGCGGCCGGCTCGGCCGCCTAAGGTCCGGTATTGCGCAAACGACGTGCCGCGACCCAATGGGCGGGTTGTTAATCAATCGGGGCGCACAGTGCGGCGGGCAGAAGGAGCCGTTGCATGGATACCAGCACCGCAATTCGCAATCGCTACGAGACCTTCTTCGGTGAGGACTTCATGCCGCTCATCCGGCACGAGCAGACCCAGGGCGCCGAACAGCGCGTCGCCTATGCGGCCGAATTCGCCGCCTTTCAGCTTGGGCAGATCGACAAGAAGCTCGGCCGGCTCATCGCGTTGATGGAAGCGCAAGCTGACCGTGCGGTCTAGCGCCAGGAAACTAACGTCCTATTCGTAGAACGCCGGCGCCATCTTCAGCGTGTCGCGTTGCGCCTTGTCGTGGTTGATCCACAGCTGCGCGCTTTCCTTCGCCAGCAGGTCGGAGATCTTCTGCATCGAGGCGAGCGTCTGCTCCTTGTTGAAATTCCCGGCCGGGACGCCGCGGATTTCCCAGTTGCCCTTGAAGTGCACTGCGTCGCCCGAGAGAACGATCGCGCCGGTCTTCGGCAGCCGCACCAGCAGCGACTGATGGCCGGGCGTATGTCCCGGCGTCGAGATGATGGTCACGCTGCCGTCGCCGAACACGTCCTTGTCGCCGTCGAGCTTGGTTACCGGATGCTCCGGCTTGAAGCGCGGCGCGTTGTTGGCGCCCGGCCAGTCGTATTCGGCTTTCTGCACGTACAGCATCGCCTGCGGAAACAGTTCGACGTTGCCGATGTGATCGGGATGCGTATGTGAGACCGCCATGAACTTGATGTCGGCGGGTTTGACGCCGGCTTGCTCCAGCTCGGAAGCGAGCGTCTTGGGCTTGCGCCAGTGCGTCGCGCGTGGGTCGGCCGGCGCCAATCCGTTCGGCATCGCCGCGACCGCGTCACTCACGCCGGTGTCCCAGATGAGCCAGCCCTGCGCATGCTTGATGAGGTAGCAGCTGTCGACGAAGTCCATCGACTTGCCCTCATTGACGCCCGGCGACCAGCGCCCGATGTCGCCCGCCACCCCCTCGGCGCAATTGAGGATATAGAGCCTCTCGATGCCGTTCTTCGTTTGCGCCTGCGCGGCACCGGCGATGACAAGCGAGAACGCGATGAGGGCGAGTGTGCGTTTCATTGTTTTTTCTCCCTGAACTGCATCGACAAGTTCCAGTGTCTCACCGTACCGGTCCAAAACTTACCGCTTGTGGGGAAGTATAACGCGATCCCGCGCTCGCCAATGTGATGCCGCGTCACCATATATACCACGCTGGCCCGCCGGTCCGCGCCCATGGCGTATCGGAGGAAGGCCACTGCACCGGAAACGCAATCATGTTCGCGCCCGAACGATACCGTGCGAAAGCGGCCGAATATACCGCGCGCGCCAAGGCTACGGACGCGCCCGAGAAGGCGCGCGAGTTCGAGAAGCGCGAACGCACGCTGACCACGCTCGCCGACAACGAACAGTGGCTCGCCGACAATCACGACAAGACGGTTCACGGTCCAAAGCCGGACGGGACGACCCTGGCGGCGGAAGAGAGGCTGGCAGCGGACGAGGAGCGCATTCTGCGCTGTCTCGGTGCGGCGCTCATCATGCGTTGGAACACGTTGCCGCGGACGCTGCAACGTGAGCTGTTCGACGATGCCGGCGCCATGGGCGAGGTCGCCAACGCGACCATGCTGCGTGGCCAGATCGCCCGCTTCCTGCACAAGCACAAGGACGATGAGGACGGGGTCGCCGGCGACGCCTCGTAGCGAGCGTTGCTGCAGGACCCTCTCGCCGGCACGAAAAAAGACCCCGGCCGGTACGCTGGCCGAGGTCTTCGACCGGACCGGGGCGGGGGCCGAAGGGTCCGGTGTCATGCAGGTTAGGAACAGGCGGCGCGCCCGGTCTGAGCAAAATTGAACACTTTCGCCTGCTAACGGAAACGATCCACCGCCGGCGACCGGTCCGGAGCCGAACGGGCGGCAATGCGTTCAATATTTGCCATAAGAATCGTAGCGGCAGTCATGATAGTTTGCGGGTTCGCTTTTCACACATTTGCAGCCAGAAGGTCGTGTCATGGCGATCAAACGACGGCCGTCATTCAATCCGAAATCCTTTCTTGCCAAGGTCGGTGACGGCCGGAGCATCGGCAAATACCGCAAGGACCAGATCGTCTTCTCGCAGGGAGCGCCTGCGGATGCGGTGTTCTTTATTCAGAAAGGCAAGGTGAAGGTCACCGTCGTTTCCGAGCAGGGCAAGGAAGCCGTCGTTGCGATCCTCGGCGCCAACGAATTCTTCGGTGAAGGATGCCTTGCCGGACAGCCGCTGCGCATCTCGACCGTGGCGTCGATGACGGACTCGGTCGTCATGCGGCTGGAAAAGACCGCCATCATGGACATCATCCGTCAGCAGCCGGCCTTCTCCGAAATGTTCATCACACATCTTCTGAGCCGGGCCATCCGTGTCGAGGCGGATCTCGTCGATCAACTGTTCAATTCGAGCGAGAAACGCCTTGCCCGGTTGCTTCTGCTGCTCGCGAACTTCGGCAAGGAAGGCAAACCTGAGCCGGTGATCGCGAAAATCAGCCAGGAGATGCTCGCCGAGATGATCGGAACGACCCGGTCGCGCGTCAGCTTTTTCATGAACAAGTTTCGCAAGCTGGGCTTCATCGATTACAACGGCGGGATCCACGTGCACAGTTCGTTGCTGAATGTCGTTCTGCACGATCAGCCGCAGATCAAAACGTCTGGCTGAGCCGAACCTGGGTAATTTAGATGCGACCTCTCATTGCCTCGCAGCATCCGATCCCCATGTAAGACTCTCACACGGACCGCAGACGCTACCCGACGAAGCCATCCGCCGGCGGTAGAGGCCCGATAAGCGTTGCTTTGGGCGGCGCGCCGGACTCCTGAAATCAGCGCGCCCCGAGGACAAATCCATGAGCAACCACAACGCCCAATCCGGCGGAACAAAGCATGCCGGCGCGCCGAGGATGGACGCCCCGCAGGCCATGCGCGAGATGGCCGACAAGGGCACCGCGCACGCCAAGGCGACCTACGAGAAGATGAGCGCGGCCACGGCCGAGGCATCAAGCGCCATGCAGAACGCTCATTCGACGGC
>JAXDNZ010000199.1:0-3053 GCA_034669185.1 Hyphomicrobiales bacterium | reverse complement strand
TCGCGGTCGCGACCGGCACCTGATCGCCGACCTGCAAGGTCGCGACCTGGTTGTCGAGCACGACCACCGACGGCGTGGAGAGGACCTTTACGTCGGACACGGTGCGCAGGGCATCGATGATCAGCCGTGGTTCGAGCTCCGGCCCGAGCAGGAAGTTGAAGCCCGGCAGCGGACGGCTGAGAATCTGGGTCGCGGTGCGGCTGAGGAGGCCCGAGCCCTTGTCGTCTCCCAGCCCGAGGTCCTTGCTCTTGAGGAAGAACTGCACGCCGTAGGTCAGGTTCTCGTTGAGCGTGATCTCGGCGATGGTCGCGTCGATCGAGCCCTGGAGCTGCGGCCGGTCGATCTGGCGCAGCGTCTGCTCGATCAGTCGATAGCTTACCTGGTTGGCGTAGATCAGCAGCGTGTTGTTGACGGCGTCCGCCGTGATGCGCACGTTGGGCAGAACCGCGGTGGCGGTGGCGGTGCCGGTCGGCCCACCCGACAACAGGCCGGACGTCGGGCTGCCCTGGTTCCTGCCCGGACCGCCGAAGCGGTCGCCGAAGGTGGTGGCGCCCGTGCTCGGTCCACCGATGGTGGGACCGCTCGGCCCGCCGGGCTGGGTGCGCGCGCTCGGGATTTGCACCGCCGACTGGGCCGGCGCGTTGCGGTCCCCGGTCGACAGCTGCACGACGCCGGCGCCGGGCGCGATCTGGTTGGTCGGCGTGTCGAGCCCCGTCGCCGAAGCCGAACGGCCGCCGAAGATGTCGTTCAGCAGCGCGGCCATCTGCTTCGCGTCGCCGTAGCGCACGCGGTAGACGCGAACGCCGGTCGACGTCGTGTCGGACTTGTCGAGCCGGGCGATCCACATCTGCGCGGTGCGCAGCAGGTTCGGCCGGCTCGTCACCACCATGATGGCGTTCATGCGCGCGACCGGCTGCAGCTTGATCAAGCTCTGGCTCATACCGCCTTCGCCGGTATCCATGATGCGCTCGAGCTCGCTGATGATCGGGTCAGGCGTGCTGTTGCGCACTGGGTAGATGCCGACCGACTGGCCGCGCATCCAATCGGCATCGAAGCTCATCACGGTGTCGGCCGCACTGCGGCGTTCGGTGCCGGCGCCCTGAATCAGGACGAGATTGCGGGTCGTGTCGACGCGCACCGCGCCCTGCTTCACGGCAAAGCCGTCGAGCAGCTTGGCGAGCGTCGCGGCCGACACGTAGCGCAGCGGGACGACCGTCACGCCGAAGCCCGCCTCGGCGCGGCCCGCGAGATCGATGTTGCCGGTGCCAACCGCATCGCCGGCGGGCGCGATCTTGTAGCTGCGTCCCTCGCGCACCAGCACGACATTGCTCATGCGCAGCGCGCTCTCAAGCACGAACAGGAGATCGCCCTTGGGCACCGGACGCCCGGACGCGAGGCTGACGGTGCCCTGCACGCGCGGATCGATCGTGTAGCCGGTCTGCAGAATGTCCCCGAGGATGACCTTGGCGACAGTGGTCACCGGCGTGTTCTCGAAATTTAACTCGAAGCCCTCGCCGTTGGTGGTCGGCTGAGCGGTCCCCGGAGGGGGACCTTCGAGCGTGCCTTCGTAGGTGACCGGGCGGCTGCCCTCGGTCGGCCCGGTCGTGGTCGTGCCGGTCTGCTGCGGAAAGCGCGGCAGCAAGTCGATGGCGCGGACCTTGTCGAACACGTCCGGCGCGCGCTTGCCGTCGTCGCCGGTGATGGCATTGCACGCCGCCACCGCGCCCGCGGCGACGCAGATCAAGATCGCCGCCCGACCGCCGCGCACAACCCGCAATCGACTCCAACCACCCAGCATAGGCGCTGTGCCTCACCCGAGGCGTTTGAGTGTCGCGCGGACGGCTCCAAGAGTCACGGCTTAATACATTGACATAACTGCTTTTTTTGTATCTAGTAAAAGGCCGAAAAGGGACAGGAATTCTTCGCGCCGTACGATCAGAACACTAATACCGGCAGAGTGGATGCCTCGATGGCCGCCAGTATTACAGACGAAATCGCAAAATACTTGGCCGAGAGAAGCTCGAATACTTCCGATCTCTTGTCGCGCCTGAATTCCGGCAGCCAGGGCAGCGACAAGACGCTCCGAGACCTGTGGGAAATGACGGACCTGTCGGCAAACGACTTCGCCGACGAAGTCGCCCGTTTCTACCGCCTTCCGCGCGCAACTCTACCCGAACTGCTCGCCGCGCCGTCGCTCGCGGCGCGATTTTCGCGCCGTTTCCTGCGCGAGACGCTGGTGTTTCCCTATGAGGCCGCCGAGGGCGGCTATCGGGTCGCGGTCGCCGACCCGAACGACGTGGCCGCCGCCCGCGCCGCCGAGATCGTGCTGGGCGCCCGCGTCGGGCTTGCCATCGCGTCCTACGAGGACATCGCCACGGTCCTGACCGAGCGGCTCGGTGAGGACGAAACGCCCGAGGCCGATGGCGGCGAAGCCGCGCTCGCGCGCGCCGACGACGATGTGGAGAGCTTGCGCGATCTTGCGAGCGGCGCGCCGGTCGTGCGCGCCGTCAACGACCTGCTCGAGAAAGCGATGGAACTGCGCGCGACCGACATCCATGTCGAGCCGTTCCGCTCAGGGCTGGTCATCCGCATGCGCGTCGACGGCCTCCTGCGTGCCGTGCCGACGCCGGCCGGCGCGCTGCCGCAGGCGCTGATCTCGCGCATCAAGATCCTCGCCGGCCTCAACATCGCCGAGCGCCGCCTGCCGCAGGACGGCGCCGCACGGATGCGCGTCGCGCGCAACGATATCGACATCCGCGTCGCCACGATGCCGACGCAGCATGGCGAATCCGCCGTGATCCGCCTCCTGCCGCGCGACCGCGGCCTGCTCGAGATCGCCAAGCTCGGCCTCTCCGGTCACGACGAGCCGATCATCAACCGGCTGCTCGCGCTGCCGCACGGCATGATCGTGGTCACCGGCCCGACTGGCAGCGGCAAGACCACGACGCTTGCGACCTTCCTCACCATTCTCAACGAAACGACGCGAAAAATCCTCACCATCGAGGACCCGGTCGAATATGAGATCCACGGCGTCAACCAGTCGCAGATCCGGC
>JAXDNZ010000198.1:0-5358 GCA_034669185.1 Hyphomicrobiales bacterium | reverse complement strand
CGCTCGCTATGCCCGCCGTCTGCGAACCCTATACCCGCGCTCGCTCGCTCAAACACCTCGCCCAGAAACGCATCGTGCTGCTCGCGGCGGGCACCGGCAGCCCGTTCTTCACCACCGACACCACCGCCGTGCTGCGCGCCGCCGAGATGCATTGCGACGCGGTGCTCAAGGCCACCAATGTCGATGGCGTCTACAGCGCCGACCCGAAGCAGGACCCCACAGCCAAGCGCTATCAGCGGTTGACCCATGGCGAGGCGATCGAGGCGGACCTGAAGGTCATGGACGCCACCGCCTTCGCGCTTGCCCGGGAAAACCGTATGCCTATCATTGTGTTCTCGATCCGCGAGCCGGGCGCGATCGCGGCTGTCCTGAGCGGCAAGGGGCGTTCGACCCTGGTCGGATAAGGCCGTTGCCCGGCATCGTGAGCTAGCGAACCATCGTCTCTCGGGGGACACCGCCATGGCAGCACCGACCCACAATCTCGACGACATCAAGCGCCGCATGCAGGGCGCGCTCGCCGCGCTCAAGACCGAGCTTGGCGGACTGCGCACCGGGCGCGCGTCCGCGAGCCTCGTCGATCACGTTCAGGTGGACGCCTACGGCACCCATATGCCGCTCAACCAGCTCGCAACGGTGAGCGTGCCGGAACCTCGCATGCTATCCGTGCAGGTATGGGACCGCTCGATGGTGCATGCGGTCGAGAAGGCGATCAACGCCGCCAATCTCGGGCTGTCGCCGCAGACGGAAGGGCAGGTGATCCGCCTGCGTATTCCCGAGCTCAACCAGGACCGCCGCAAGGAACTGGTCAAGGTCGCGCACAAGTACGCCGAAGCGGCGCGCATTGCGGTTCGCCATGTGCGCCGCGATGCCATGGATGTGCTCAAGAAACTCGAAAAGGACCTTCACACCATGAGCGAGGACGAGCACAAGCGTCAGTCCGATCTGGTGCAGAAAGCCACCGATCAGGCCATAGGCGACGTCGACAATGCGTTGGCGACGAAGGAAAAAGAGATCATGACGGTGTGATGGGCGAGGAGCCCTGAACGATGGCCGAGGCGCAGGCGGAAAAGATCGCGGAGAGCGAGATCGCCGGGGCAATTCCCGACGTGCCGCGCCACGTCGCGATCATCATGGACGGCAACGGCCGCTGGGCGGCGGCGCGCGGGCTGCCGCGCGTCGAAGGTCATCGGCGCGGTGTCGAGGCGCTGCGCAAGACCGTGCGCGCGGCGGGCGAGATGGGAATCCGCTGCCTCACCATCTTCTCGTTTTCGTCGGAGAACTGGCAGCGGCCGGCCTCCGAAATTCGCGACCTCATGGGGCTGTTGCGGCGCTTCATCCGCAACGATCTGGCCGAGCTGCACGCCAGCAACGTGCGCGTGCGCGTGATCGGCGAACGCGCCGACCTCGATCCCGATATCCGCCGCCTGCTCGAGGAAGCCGAGGAACTGACCCAGGTGAACGACGGCCTCGTGCTGGTGGTTGCTTTCAATTACGGCGCGCGCGACGAGATTGCGCGTGCGGCGCGTACGATCGCGCAGGATGTCGCGAGCGGTATTCTCAAGCCGGAGGACGTGACCGAGGAGCTCATCGGCGCGCGCCTCGATGCGCCGGACATCGTGGATCCCGATCTCATCATCCGCACCAGCGGCGAGCAGCGGCTCTCGAACTTCCTGCTCTGGCAGGCGGCCTATTCGGAGCTCGTGTTCCTTCCGGTTTATTGGCCGGACTTCGATCGCGCGGTCCTGGAGCAGGCGATCGAGGAATATCGCCGCCGCGAGCGCCGGTTCGGCGGCCTCGTCGCCAAGACCGGATCGTGATTGTGACGGGCTCCGACGCGTCCGTCCCAAAGCCCGGTCCCAGTAATCTCGCGCTGCGCTGGATTTCCTCGCTGATCCTCGCGCCCCTGGTTGTCGCGATCGCCTGGTACGGCGGCTGGCCGTTCGTTGTGCTCTGCACGATCGCGGCCTGCATCGTGCTGTGGGAATGGAGCATGCTGGTGAGAGGCGCGGATCCGCCGGTAACCCTTGCGTCATTCGCCGTCTGGATGGTTGCTGGTCTCGTCTATGCGGCGGCTCTCCTGCTTGCACCAATCGTGCTGCGCGGCGATGCGGCACTCGGATTCGTGGCGATTGTGTTCCTGTTCGCGATCGTGTGGAGCACCGACGTGTTTGCCTATTTTGCCGGTCGTGCGCTCGGCGGACCGAAGCTGATGCCGGCCGTGAGCCCGAAAAAGACCTGGTCGGGCGCCGCCGGCGGCACGCTCGGTGCTCTTGTCGCGGGGTTGATCGTCGTGATGGCCGCGGGCCTGCAGATCACCTTCGCGGTCGCGGCGGTCGCATTGTTCCTTTCGGTGGTGTCGCAACTCGGCGATTTGCTCGAATCGGCGATCAAACGCCATTTCGGCGCCAAGGATTCGAGCCAGTTGCTGCCCGGCCATGGCGGGCTGATGGACCGGCTCGATGGATTTTTGACCGCGGCACTGGCGGCCGCCATGGTGGGTCTGCTACGCGGGGGCTTCGAGGCTCCGGCGCGCGGGCTGCTGACTGGTGAATGATGGCGACACGGAACATCCGCTCGAGACCGGAACCGGCCGCGCGCACGGTGACGATCCTCGGTGCGACCGGCTCGATCGGGTCGAGCACGGTCGATTTGCTCAAGCGCCAACGTGATCGCTTCGCCGTCGAGGCATTGACCGCGCACAAAAATGGCGCCGCGTTGGGCGCGCTTGCGCGCGAGCTTGGCGCGCGCTTTGCGGCGGTCGCCGACCCGTCCGCTTACAACGAATTGAAGGCGAGTGTGGCGGGAACCGGGATTGAGACCGCCGCAGGACCGGATGCCGTGGCGGAAGCCGGGCGCCGCCCGGCCGAGTGGGTAATCGGCGCTATCACCGGGGCGGCCGGCCTTGAGCCGGCCCTTGCGGCGATCGAGCGCGGCGCGACGCTGGCGCTCGCCAACAAGGAATGCCTTGTGTGTGCCGGCACGCTGTTCATGAAGCGGGCGCAGCGGTTCGGCGCGACCATCTTGCCGGTCGATTCCGAGCATAACGCGCTGTTTCAGGCGCTGACCGCCGGCCGGCGAGAGGACGTCACCAAGGTCATCATTACAGCCTCGGGCGGCCCGTTCCGGACCTGGCCGAGCGCCGATATCGCCAAGGCGACGCTACAGGCGGCGCTGAAGCATCCCAACTGGTCGATGGGACCGAAGGTCACGATCGACTCCGCCACTCTGATGAACAAAGGCCTCGAAATCATTGAGGCACATCATTTATTCGCTCTGCCGCCGGACCAGATCGAGGTCGTGGTTCATCCGCAATCGATCGTCCACGGCATGGTCGAGTTCCGCGATGGCTCGGTCATCGCGCATCTCGGCGCGCACGACATGCGCATCCCGATCTCGCACTGCCTTGCCTGGCCCGACCGCATCGACAGCGCTGCGCCCACGCTCGATCTGGCCAAGATCGGCAGCCTGACGTTCGAAAAGCCCGATCTCGACCGGTTCCCGGCGCTCGGGCTCGCTTGGGCTGCGCTGCGCACTGGCGGCGGGGCGACGACGGTCCTGAATGCGGCGAATGAGGTGGCGGTCGCCGAATTCGTCGACGGAAAGCTCAGCTTCCCCGGTATCCCGGCGCTGGTCGACGCAACCCTTAATGCCGCCGCAAAAAAAGGCGTGATGCGCGAGCCCGGATCGATCGCCGAGGCGCTGGCCGTTGACCATGATTCACGATGTTTGGCGAAAGATCTCTTGCCAGAAATAGCCGCAAAGGCATTTTAGCTAATTCTGCAGGATGCTCGGCGGCGGGGGCGAGGAGCGTTAATGAACATTGTTAGCAATATTGGGTCGTGGGGCGGTTGGCTCACCGGCTATGTGGTTCCTTTCCTGTTCGTGCTCACCATCGTGGTATTTTTCCACGAGCTCGGTCATTTCCTGGTGGCCCGCTGGTGCGGCGTCCGCGTGCTGGTCTTCTCTATCGGATTCGGACCGGAGCTGTTCGGATTCAATGACAGGCACGCAACGCGCTGGAAGGTCTCGGCGATTCCGCTTGGCGGCTATGTAAAGTTCTTCGGCGACGAAAACGCCGCGAGTGTGCCGGACCAGGACAAGCTCCAGCATATGAGCGACGCCGAGCGGCGCGAGAGCTTCTTCCACAAGCCCGTGCCGCAGCGCGCCGCGATCGTTGCGGCGGGCCCCATCGCCAATTTTATCCTCGCGATCGTCATCTTCGCGACGCTCGCGCTGGTGCTCGGCAAAAACGTCGCGCTCCCCCGCGTCGATGAGGTGAAGCCCGGGACAGCCGCGGCCGCGGCCGGCTTCAAGACCGGCGACATGATCGTGTCGGTTGACGGCAAGGCAATCGAGGGCTTCAGCGATGTGGCGCGCATCGTCGCGCTGAGCCCCAACCGTCCACTGGCCTTCGAGATCGACCGCGGCGGCGAGCGCGTCATCGTGAATGCGACGCCCGCGCAACGTGAAGAACGCGACCCCCGCTTCGGCAATGTGCAGCGCATCGGCGCACTCGATATCTCGGGCCCGATCATGCCGGCGCGCGTCGTCACCATCCAGCCGCGCTCGCCGGCGGCGGAGGCGGGCTTTGAGCCGGGGGATCGCGTCCGCACGATCGACGGCAAGCCGGTCGGAAGCTTCCTCGATCTCCGCGATATCGTTGCCGCCAACCCCGACAAGGCGCTCGAGTTCGAGGTCGACCGCGGCGGACGCCTGATCCGTCTGCGCGCGACGCCGAGCGGACATAACGAGAAGGAGCGCTCAGGCGCGATCAAACGGGTCGGCCAGCTCGGAATCCAGGGCGGTTACGAGCCGGCGGACACGCGCGCCATCAAGTACGGTCCTGTGTCCGCGGTCACGAACGGCGTCGCCGAGACCTGGTTCGTGGTGGAGCGCACGCTCGCCTATATCGGCGGCGTGATCGTCGGGCGCGAGTCCGCCGACCAGCTCGGCGGACCGATCCGCATCGCACAGGTCTCGGGCCAGGTCGCGACCGCAGGCTTCGTCGCCCTCATCCACCTTGCCGCCGTGCTGTCGATTTCGATCGGGCTGCTCAACCTGTTCCCGATCCCGCTCCTCGATGGCGGTCACCTTTTGTTCTACGCGATCGAGGCGGTCCGCGGGCGTCCGTTGTCGGAGCGCGCTCAAGAATACGGGTTCCGGATCGGGCTGGCGATCGTGCTGCTGCTCATGATCTTCGCCACCTTCAACGACATCCTGCATTTGGCCAGTCTGTGAGGCGTGGCCATCGGGCAACGCATTGACTCGAAAGGCGATCTGGCCGGCGGGTTCCGGTTTGCAGGGGGGGCGAAAGGGTCTAGAAGACGGGGCGGGCCATAGATTCCGCCCAATTCGACT
>JAXDNZ010000197.1:0-4327 GCA_034669185.1 Hyphomicrobiales bacterium | reverse complement strand
AACGCCGGGACCAGCGCGGATTCACCGTTCATCTCGCCATCGACCTCCAGATCCGGCGCCTTGTCGCGGATGATCGCGAGTGCCGCGCGCAGCTTGTGTGCAGACTCGCACTCGTAGGAGCCGAAATCGGAGCGCGACAGCAGCGCGATCTTCGGTTCGACGCCGAACCGGCGGATATGCGCGGCCGCCCGGATCGTCATCTCGGCGATCTCCGCCGCGCTCGGGTCCTCGTTGATGTGCGTGTCGGCGAGGAAATACACGCCCTTCGCCGTAATGACCGTGGTGAGCGCCGCAAAGATGTGCGAGCCGGGCGCCGGCCCGATGATGTCGCGGATATGGGTCAGATGGCCCATATAGCGGCCCTCGACGCCGCAGATCATCGCGTCGGCCAGCCCCTGCTTCACGGCGATCGCCGCGATGACGGTCGCGTTGGTCCGCACCAGCGTGCGCGCCGCCTCGGGCGTCACGCCCCTGCGGCCGGCGGCCTCGACCATGGCGGCCACATAGCTGCGATAGCGCGGATCGTCGTCCGGATTGATCAGCTCGAAGTCGCGGCCGGGACGGATCGAAAGGCCGAAGCGCTCCAGCCGCTGCTCAACGATCGCCGGCCGGCCGATCAGGATCGGCTTGGCGAGCCCCTCCTCCACAACGACCTGGGTGGCGCGCAGGATGCGCTCGTCCTCGCCTTCGGCATAAATCACGCGCTTGAGCGTCGTCTTGGCCTGCGTGAACACCGGTTTCATGATGAAGCCGGAGCGGAACACGAACCGGCTGAGCCGCTCCTGATAGGTCGCATAGTCGGCGATCGGGCGGGCCGCGACGCCGGATTCGCACGCGGCCTTGGCGACGGCCGGCGCGATTCGCAGGATCAGGCGCGGATCGAACGGGTTGGGGATCAGCGAGCCCGCCCCGAAGGTACGGAACTCGCCGCCATAGGCTTTGGCGGCCACATCCGAGGGCGCCTCGCGCGCGAGCGCCGCGATCGCGTCGACGGCGGCGCGCTTCATCTCCTCATTGATGGTTGTCGCGCCGACGTCGAGCGCGCCGCGGAAGATGTAGGGAAAGCACAGGACGTTGTTGACCTGGTTCGGATAGTCCGAGCGCCCCGTGCAGATCATCGCGTCGGGACGCGCCATGACGGCTTCCTCGGGCAGGATCTCCGGCGTCGGGTTGGCCAGCGCCATGATCAGCGGCGTGTCCGCCATACGCTGGACCATGTCGGGCTTGAGCACGCCCGGCGCCGACAGGCCCAGGAAGATGTCGGCGCCGTCGATGACCTCGCCGAGCGTCCGCTTGCCGGTCCTTTGCGCGTAGACCGATTTCCAGCGGTCCATCAGCTTCGGCCGGCCCTCGTAGACCACGCCCTCGATGTCGCAGACCCAGACATTTTCACGCCGCAGCCCAAGCGAGATCAGAAGATTGAGGCAGGCGAGCGCGGCCGCGCCCGCGCCGGACACGACGAGCTTCACGTCGCCGATCTTCTTGCCCGTCAGATGCAGCGCGTTTTGTACCGCCGCCGCGACGATGATCGCGGTGCCATGCTGGTCGTCGTGGAAGACCGGGATTTTCATCCGCGCCTTGAGCCGGTCCTCGATGTCGAAGCATTCGGGCGCCTTGAAGTCCTCCAGATTGATGCCGCCGAAGGTCGGCTCCAGCGCCGCCACGACCGACACCACATGGTCGACCTCGTGCGCCTCGATCTCGATGTCGAACACGTCGATGCCGGCGAACTTCTTGAACAGAACCGCCTTGCCCTCCATCACCGGCTTGCCGGCGAGCGGCCCAATGTTGCCGAGGCCGAGGACCGCCGTGCCGTTGGAGACGACCGCGACCAGGTTCGCCCGACCCGTCAGATTGGCGGCCTCGGCCGGATCCGCGACGATCGCCTCGCAGGCGGCCGCGACCCCGGGCGAATAGGCGAGCGCGAGGTCGCGCTGGTTGCCGAGCGGCTTGGTCGGCTGGATTTCGAGTTTTCCCGGCCGCGGCGAGCGGTGATAAACGAGCGCACCGGCGCGCAGATCGTCCGAAATGCTCGAAGCCATCGCCACACTCCCGTCCAACCGGGCTTGAGAATAGCATCTCACGCCGCAGGGCAAGGTCTCGTTGATGGAGCTGATTGAGGCCGGCAAGGCCAACCCGTTCGACGCACTGGCGCGTTTCGACGTGCAGGCGGTGACGGGGCGCTAACGCACACGCTTTGCTCATTCCCGCGCAAGCGGGAATCCAGTCCTTTGGACCTGGGTCCCTCGCTTTCGTGGGGACGACCGGATGAAAAGTCTAGCCCTTCTCCGGCAGTGCCAGCCGGATGTGCAGCTCGCGCAACTGCTTGGCCGACACCTCCGAGGGCGCGCCCATCAGCAGGTCCTCGGCGCGCTGGTTCATCGGGAACAGCACGACCTCGCGCAGGTTCTCCTCGCCGCACAAGAGCATCACGATGCGGTCGATGCCGGGCGCGATGCCGCCGTGCGGCGGCGCTCCGAGCGAGAGCGCGCGCAGCATGCCGCCGAACTTCTGCTCCAGCACCTCTTCCGGGTAGCCGGCGATCGCGAACGCCTTCTTCATCACGTCGGGACGGTGATTGCGGATCGCTCCGGACGACAATTCGATGCCGTTGCAGACGATGTCGTACTGAATGGCCTTGAGGCCGAGCAGCGTGTCCTTGTCGTTCGGGTCAAGCGCGAGGAACTTGTCCGACTCGATGTTCGGCATCGAGAACGGGTTGTGCGAGAAGTCGATCTTCTTCTCTTCCTCGCTCCATTCGAACATCGGGAAATCGATGATCCAGCAGAACTCGAACTTGTCCTTTTGGATCAGGTTGAGGTCTTCACCCACCTTCGTTCGTGCCGGCCCGGCGAACTTGACGAACACCGCCGGATCGCCGGCGACGAAGAACACGGCATCGCCGGCCTTGAGGCCGAGTTGCTGGCGCAGCTTTTCGGTACGCTCTGCACCGACATTGTTGGCGACCGGGCCGCGCCCAAGGACACCGCCGCCTTCATCGACGAAGAAGATGTAACCGAGCCCCGGCTGCCCCTCACCTTGCGCCCACGCGTTCATGCGATCGCAGAACGCGCGCGAGCCGCCGCCCGGCGCGGGAATCGCCCACACCTGGTTCTTGGCGCCCGTCTCGAGGATGCGGGCGAACACCTTGAAGCCGGAGCCGCGGAAAATCTCCGACACGTCCTGCATCTCGATCGGGTTGCGCAGGTCCGGCTTGTCGGTGCCGTACTTGCGCAACGCCTCGGCAAACGGGATGAGCGGGAATTTCTGCGTCACCGGCTTGCCGTCCGCGAACTCCTCGAACGTGCCGCGCATCACCGGCTCGATCGCGGCGAACACGTCGTCCTGCGTGACGAAGCTCATCTCGACGTCGAGCTGGTAGAACTCGCCAGGCGAGCGGTCGGCGCGCGCGTCCTCGTCGCGGAAGCACGGCGCGATCTGGAAGTAGCGGTCGAAGCCCGCGATCATCGTCAATTGCTTGAACTGCTGCGGCGCCTGCGGCAGCGCGTAGAACTTGCCGGGATGCAGCCGCGACGGCACCAAGAAGTCGCGCGCGCCTTCGGGAGACGATGCGGTCAGGATCGGCGTCTGAAATTCGAAGAAGCCGCTCTCGCGCATGCGGCGGCGGATCGAGTCGATGATCTGTCCGCGCTTGATGATGTTGGCGTGCAGGCGGTCGCGGCGCAGGTCGAGGAACCGATACTTGAGGCGAATCTCCTCGGGGTATTCCTGGTCCCCGAACACCGGCATCGGCAGTTCGGACGCCGGACCCAGCACCACGATCTCCGAGATGTAGACCTCGACCGCACCGGTCGGCAGGTCGGGATTCTCGGTCCCGCCCGGGCGGCGGCGCACCTTGCCGTCGACCTTGATGACCCATTCGGCATGGAGCTTCTCGGCGTCCTTGAACGCCGGCGAGTCCGGGTCGGCCACCACCTGCGTCAGGCCATAGTGATCGCGCAGATCGATGAACAGCACGCCGCCGTGGTCGCGCATGCGGTGCACCCAGCCGGAGAGCCGCACGGTCTCGCCGATGTGCGTGTCGCGCAGCGCGCCGCAGGTGTGGGAACGATAGCGATGCATGGGTGATCCGCAGGCTCGAAAAAGCGCGCGAAAGGCGCATGCAGGGCCATGTTTGTCAAGGCAAGGCCGAAGCCCACCTCTCGACAGCTTCCGGTCGATCTGCCAGTTCTGAACCATGCCGCAAATGACTACCGCCGAAGCGATCGTCGCCGGCCTGACCGCGCATGGGCTCGACACGATCTACGCGCTACCGGGCGTGCAGAACGACCACCTGTTCGACGCGCTGTTCAAGTCCTCCGATCGC
>JAXDNZ010000196.1:0-8680 GCA_034669185.1 Hyphomicrobiales bacterium | reverse complement strand
GACAAGGACGCTTCGCCGAAGCCGAACCCTACATCCGCCGCGCCACCCTCGTTACCGCCGGATCGGACGCGACGTTTTACAATCACGGGCTCGTTCTCAAAAGCCTCGACCGGCCGTTGGAGGCGCTCGATGCTTTCTCGCGCGCGCTCGCCATGAACGCGCAGGTTGCCGAAACCTGGAACAACCGCGGGACCGTGCTTAACGGTCTTGGGCGCTATGACGAGGCGATCGACGATTTCGACAAAGCGACGTCGCTAAAGCCCGGATACGCCGACGCTTTTTGCAACAAGGGCAAATCGCTCATCCAATCCCGGCGCTATGGCGAGGCGCTTGCGGCGTTCGATACGGCGCTGAAGCTCAATCCCGATCTTGCCGAGGCATGGCAGGGGCGGGGTGACGTGCTGGCGACGCTGGGGCGCCCCGACGAGGCGATCGCGGCATTCGCCAGAGCCACGTCGCTGAAACCCGATTATGCGGAGGCCTACTGCAACGCCGCCAGGTCTCTGGCTCAAACGGGACGACACGAGGACGCGTTCGCGGCGCTCGATGCCGCGCTGAAACTGAGACCCGATCTTGCCGAAGCCTGGAAAGCACGCGGAACGCTTCTGGCGTCGCTGCGGCGCTACGACGAAGCCATCCCCGCGTTCGAGGCTGCGCTGAAAGCGGATCCCGGCATCGAATACGTGTTCGGCGATCTGCTCCACGCAAAAGCCCATGTTTGCGACTGGCAGGGCACGACCGAAGGCTGGTCCAAGGTCGTTCACGCGCTGCAAAACGGTGCACGCATATCGCCGCCGTTTGCGCTGCTCGCGAGCCCGGCGTCGGCCGCGGATCAATTGACCTGCAGCGCCATCTACGCGGCCGATCGTTTTCCGCCGAGCACAGTGCAGCTGTGGCGCGGCGAGCGCGCGCCGCATGACCGGCTCCGCATCGCTTACCTGTCGGCGGATTTTCGCGACCACGCGTTTCCGCACCTTGCGGCGGGAATGTGGGAACGCCACGACCGCTCCCGCTTCGAGACCGTGGCGATTTCATACGGCGTGGACGACGGCAGCGCGATGCGCGCCCGCCTGATGCAGGCCTTCGAGCGGTTCATCGACGTCCGCCATAAGCCCGATCCGGAGATTGCAAGGCTTATCCGCGAGCTGGAGATCGACATTGCGGTCGACCTCACGGGCTTCACGGCGGGCATGCGGGCGAACGTGCTGGTGCAGCGCCCGGCGCCGTTGCAGCTGAGCTATGTCGGCTATCCCGGCACCATGGGCGCCGAATTCATCGACTACATCATCGCGGATCGAATCGTCATTCCGCCGGAGCACCAGAAGTTCTACAGCGAGCAGATAGCCTACCTGCCGCCAAGCTATCTGGTGACCGACGGGAGCCACCGCATCGCGGAGGTGACGCCCACGCGGGTGGAAGCCGGGCTGCCCGAGCACGGCTTTGTATTTTGCTCATTCAACAACAGCTTCAAGATCACGCCGGACATCTTCGATGTGTGGATGCGCCTGCTGCGCGCCGTCGATGGAAGCGTGCTGTGGCTTCTCGGCGCCAACGCGTCTTGCGTTGAAAATCTGCGCTCCGAGGCGGATGCGCGCGGCGTTGCGCCGGATCGTCTGGTCTTCGCGCCGCGCATTACTGTGCCCGAGCACCTCGCCCGGCATCGATTGGCCGATCTGTTCCTCGACACGATCTATTACGGCGCCCACACGACCGCGAGTGACGCGCTTTTCGCCGGGCTGCCGGTCCTGACATGTCTTGGCTCGACGTTCACCGGCCGCGTCGCGGCGAGCTTGCTCGATGCGGCCGGACTGCCGGAACTGATCGCCGGTTCGCTCGCCGAATACGAAACCATGGCGATGCAATTGGCGCGCGATCGCGAACGGCTTGGCGCGTTGCGCGACAAGCTTGTGCGCCAACGTTCGCGCTTTCCGTTGTTCAACACGGCGCTGTTCACGCGACAGCTCGAAGCCGCCTATCAGACGATGTGGGCGCGCCATCTGGGCGGGGAACCGCCGCGAACCTTCAGTATCGAGGCTGGGTCCTGATCCGTTGCGCCCGAGCGCCGGAACGCGATCCGAAGTCCCAAAACGAGACGAATCTGCGCCGGATTTCTCTTGAGAATCGGCGCCAGCGGAAATCGGGGCGTTTGCACAGCGCCAGTCCATCTCTTGACAGCAGGCTTGGCGGGCCTTGCGCGTCGTCGTGAGGCAAAGCACGATCGGTCGGCTCGTTGGTTTCTTAAGCCCCGGGCGAGTCGGGCCGAGCGACGTAACATACTGGTGTGACTAAGAAAATTTCGACCGATTGAATGGCGACGTCGACCGGAATTTTTCTTGTTCCGCAGGTCAAAAAGGCCCGTCCCATTTTTGCAACACCTGTCCGAAAACGCTCGCCGAGGCCTGTGATTGGGCGGTTTTTCCGTTGTGTGTGCAGGTTCGTTGAATAAGGTTGGACACGCGACGGAGGGGGGCATCCCCAGGTCGCCCCGTCCGGGGATCTTATCGCACCAGGTGGTGAGAGAAGGAAATCCGGGTGGTTTCGCGGGGAAAACTTGGGGACCTTCCAGGGCGCTTCGGTGCTCGACACGGAACCCTCCCACGATAAACAAACTTGGAGGTCACGATGAAGATGGTGAAAAGCCTTCTCCTCGGCTCCGCGGCGGGTCTCGTTGCGGTTGCTGGAGCACAAGCTGCCGATCTTCCCGTAAAGGCCAAGCCGGTCGAATACGTGAAGATTTGTAGCATCTACGGCGCCGGGTTCTTCTACATTCCCGGAACCGACACTTGCATCAAGATTGGCGGCTGGGTCCGCTTCGAAGCCGACTTCAACGCCGGTGGCAGCCACAATCCGGCGAGCAACGGTGGTTTGGGTCGTAACAACCGGATCGACACGCACGACGTCACGCTGCGCGATCGTTTCGTGATTTCGAACGACATCCGCACCCAGACCGAGTACGGCACGCTCCGCGCTTACACGCGCGCGGGCTTCGACTGGACGACGCCTGAATCAGGCGGCGGCCGCTTCTACGTGGAGCGCGCCTTCATCCAGTTCGCCGGCTTCACCTTCGGCCGTTCGCAGTCCTACTTCGACTTCTATGCGAACGTGATGTTCTACACCGGCTATATCGGCGGTCCGTCTTCGACCGGCGCGCCGGGCACCGACCTCATCGCCTACACGGCAACCTTCGGCAACGGCTTCACCGCGACGATCGCGCTTGAAGACGCCGCCAAGCGCCGCGCTTCGGTGTGGGATGCCGGTACCGACGCTCTCACGATCAACGCCCAGCCGGGTCCGACCGTGGTCGGCAACCTCGTGGCTGGCGGTGGTGCGACGTCGACGACCGTCGGCGATTACGGTGCCGTGCAGGTGCCGGACATCGTCGGCTCGCTGCGTGTGGACCAGGCTTGGGGCTCGGCACAGGTCGCCGGCGCTCTGCATCAGGTTCGTGCGGGCTACTACGGCAACAACACCACTCCTGGCGGCGTGGCTCCGGCTGGCTATACCGGCGTCGCTCCGTCGGACAAGTGGGGTTATGCGGCGATGGCGGGTATCGTCATCAACCTGCCGTGGGCCAAGGGTGACCAGTTCTGGGTGGAAGGCGCTTACACTGTTGGCGCAGTCTCCTACACAGGCCTGAACGTCAACTCTGGTCAGATCAACACCGTCGGCCGGTTCAATGGCGCCAACCTCGCCAATGGCTGGGCGATCGACGCGATCTTCGGCAACTCGGCCGTCACCGGCGCGAGCAGCCTGGAGCTCACCACGGTGTGGACGGTTGGCGCGGGCATCCAGCACTACTGGACCCCGGCTCTGCGGTCCTCGTTGTTCGCGACCTATACGGTCGTCGACTACAACACCGCGGCCACTGCGATGTTCTGCTCGGGGCCGAATACCCCGATCCGCAACCTCGCGGGCGCCAACCCTGTGGCGTTCAACAGCACCGCCGGTCTGGCGGGTTGCAACCCCGACTTCCAGTGGTGGGCAGTCGGCTCGCGCACGATCTGGAACCCGGTACCGAACCTCGATATCGGCGTCGAAATCGTGTACTCGAAGATCGACACCAACTACGACCCAGGTCTGGTCCGGCTCTCGTTTGCCGGTGCCGGCGGTCGTGCGGCGGGCCTCTATACCCCGTCGAACGAAGAGGTCTGGTCGGGCGTCTTCCGCGTGCAACGCAACTTCTGGCCATGATCGGCTGACAACAGCCAAGACAATCGGAACCCCCGGCCACAAGCCGGGGGTTCTGCTTTTTGGGACGTCCCGATTCGCGTGCCGTATCGAACGCTGACCGCCTGAGTGATGCCGGTTACGAGCCGGGAGGTTTCACGGCCCGCAGGACCGTCGTGGTCTGGGCGATCACGTTGTTGTATTGCCGGCTGACCTGATCGAGTTCCTGCGAGCTGATCTCGCCGCGCTTGAGGCGGCCGTTCCACGGCTCGTCGAGTTGGTACGTCACCGAATCAAACGCGAAGTCCACGTTGCAATAAATGCCCAGCGGCGTGTTCGCCGCGCCTTTGGCCATGTATTCACGATTGATCTTCTGCGAGAACATGGCGAGGCCGTCGGGCGTGACCGCGCGCACATGCGTTGGATCGTCGAGAAAGAAGTCGTGGCGCGGATGCGGCACGATGATCTTGACCGGCGCACCGTTGCGGCAGACGCGATAGAGTTCCTGCATGATCGACAGATAGACCTCGGTTTTCGCGCCAAGGTGCTCGAGCACGTGCGCAAGCAGGATCTCATCGACCGAGCTATCGGGCCACGGCCACGGAAACGTTTCGAGGTCGACGAGCTGATCTGGGCTGCAGGCGCCGATTTTGTCGACGTTGATCCAACCTGGGATCTTGCTGATGCCGCACCCGAGATTGAGACGCATGTCATTGCTCCGCTGGGAAGGCCAGCATTACCAGGCGCCGGCCCTGTATTGATCGTTGTTCAAAAGCCGAGCGCGGCGACTTCGCAAAAGGTGATGAAGGCTGCGATGCGGGAAGTCACCTCGGGCTCGGCCAGCAATGGCGCATGGCCCTGGTCCGGTACTTCGAGTACGTCGATATCGAGCCGGCGCGCCCGCATGGCATCGACGGTCTTGGCCGACAGGATGTCCGAATTGCCGCCGTGGACGACCATCAGCGGCATGCGCGCGAGCGAATCGAACTGGGGCCACAGCGGGGGCAGGGGCCGTTCGAGGTCGAGGCTCGCGAGCGTAGCCGAGAGCTTCGAATCGTAGTCAGGGACGAGCTTGCCACCGACGGCCTTCCAGGTGCGCCGCGCCTGGCCGAGCCAACTCTCCTGATCGAGCGTCGGAAACTGGGCGCCGCCGAGACGGCGCAGGATGTCGGCGCCTTCCTCCAAGGTTCGCGGGGTCGGCAGCTTGCCGACGTAGCCCCGCAGCCGCAGCAGGCCCTTGGGCTCGATGACCGGACCGATGTCGTTGAGAATGACGCCGGCGATTGCGCCCGGCCGGGCCGCGCCGAGCAGCATCGCGAGCACGCCGCCACGCGAGGTGCCGAGAAAGATCGCCCGACCGATCTCGCGTGCGGTCAGCACTGCCAGGACATCGGCAAGCTCGACCGGAAACGAATAGTTGCCGGCGTTGGGGTCGTAATCGGAGCGACCGCGTCCGCGCGAGTCGATCGTGATGATGTAGCGCGGCGCCCGCGCGTCGGTCGCCAGCGCGGTCGCGAGCGCGTGGAAGTCCGACCCATTGCGGGACAAACCCGGCAGGCACACGATCGGCAGGCTGCGCTCGCTGCGCGCGCCATATTCGCGCACGAACAGCCGCAGCCCGTCCTGCGCCGTCAGGAACCGGCCGGTGAAGCCCGTCTCATCCCTTAGGTCTTGAGCGGTCAGTGCGTCCATGCCCGGCCTCCGGCCGGGGAGTATCGAGACCCGTCAAGGGCTTGGCAATCAGTTCGCCACGCCGCCGCGGCGCAGGTCGGCCTCGATCATCAGTCGCGCGCCGGTGCCGAACTGGGCGCGATAGACCTGCATGTTCTCGAGCACGCGCTGCACATAATTGCGCGTCTCGGCGATGGGGATGCGTTCGACCCAGTCGATCGGGTCGGCATCGGCATCGCGCGGATCGCCGTAGCGGCTGATCCACTGCCTCACGCGGCCGGGACCGGCGTTGTAGGCGCAGAACGTCAGAATGTAGGATCCCCGATACTCTTGCAGCCTGTCACCGAGCTCGGCCGTTCCGATTTGCGCGTTGTAGGCCGGATCCGACAGCAAACGCTTGGCGTCGAACGCGAGCCCGAATTTCTTGGCGACCATTCGCGCCGTACCGGGCAGCACCTGCATCAGCCCCATCGCCTTCGCGGGCGACACTGCGCGCGGATTGAACGCGCTTTCCTGGCGCGCGATCGAATAGACGACGCTGCGATCGACCGACGGACCGACCGCGCGATAGTCGGGAATGCCGTTGGTCGGGAACGCATAGACGTCGAACGCAAAGCCGCGTGCGAGCGCCGCCTTGCCGAGATAGAGCAGCGCGCGGGCATCGTCGTATTTCTGCGCGATCTCGGCGACAATCGCGAGCGCGCCGACATCGACGGCATTCTCGGCCAGGTCGGTCGCAAACGGGATCACGAGATCGCGCGCGTCGATCGCGTAGAGGATTTGTACCGCGCGCACGACTTCGAGATTCATCAGCGCCGCCTTGTTCGACGGCTCCGGCGGACGGCGCACCGCGAAATCGCCCAGGCCCAGCTTCGCCCGCGCGATCTGTCCATAGTAAGAGGTCGGGTAGCGCGCCGCGGCCTGATAATGCGCGCGCGCGTCGCTGGTGCGGCCGGCCGCTTCGGCGGCGCGGGCCTGCCAGTATTCGCCGCGGGCGAGCGTGGTCGGATGGACCGTGCCTTGTCCGACGCGCGAGAAGTGCTGATAGGCGGCGCTCGGATTGTTGAGGAAGCGCAGCGCGATCCAGCCGGCGGTGAATTCGTGCTCGGCGCGATTGTTGTCTTTCGGCGGCGACGCGGCTTCGGCTGCGACGCGATAGGCGGTCGCCGCATCCCCGACGTCGAGCAAACCCCGCGCGATTAGCCGGCGCTCCGTCCACCAGTCGTCGAGACCGACCTGCAGTGCAGGATCGCGTGGTGCGGTCAGCATCACGCGGCCGGCCTCGGCCCATTTCTCCTGCCGCCGCAGCCATTGTGCGCGCGCGAAGATGTAGCCGGCATCCTGACGCGCGCTTTCGGGTACCGCATCGAGCAGCGCACCGGCCTTCGAGGACTTGTCGTTCACCGCGGTGCGCGCCTTGGCGATCGCGACCTCGGCGGCGCCGAGACGCTGCGCGATGCGCATCGCGTCGCCGGTCTCGTCCGCATAGAGCAGTCGCTCCATGCGCGCCTTGTGGTCGGCGCGCGTCAGGAACTCGCCGAAGGATTCTTCGATCTGCTTTTCGAGGTCGCTCGACAGACTGTCGCTGCGCCAGGCTTCGCGCACATAGAGCGCGGCGGCCGCCCGGTCGCCTTGCGCCAACAGGGCACGCGCGAGCGCGAGGCGCCCTTTCGCCGTCGTCGGCTTGGACGGGCCGAAGAATGCACGCACCGTCGCGGGATCGCGCTTCTCGTCCCACAGCGCGTTTTCGGCGCGCTTGCGCATCATGCCGACGCTCGGCCAGCTCGGATTGGCGGTGATGAAGCCGGCGAATCGCTCGAAGTTCGCCTCGTGATCGTTGCTGCGCAGGACCGCCCATTCGACGAGCTTGCGCGCGAGCGGATCCTCGATCGTCTTCTGCACCGCGACGGCCTTGCTCGTTTCCTCTGCGCGCACGAGGTCGAGGGCGCGCTTGACCAGCGCGATGTCGGCGGCGGAGGTCGATGCCGTCGTGGCGGTCGCGAACGGCGCGGCGGGGACGAGCTTGGGCAGCGGAGGCGCGACCGCGGTCGGAACGACCGCGGCTGTGGCGAACGTGCCGGTCGGCACGATGGGCGTGGTTGAGAGCAGATGTCCGCCTTTTTGCGGTGCCGCTTTCTCGGCGCCGGCCGAACGCGCCGGATGCGGACGCGGCAGCGGCACTTCGGCCTGCTTTGACACGGGCTTGTCGGTTTTCGCCTTGCGCGCCTTTTCGGCGGACGCAGCGCCCGACATGGTTATCAATGCCGCGGCGGCGAGCATTCCGATCACACGCAATGGCCTGCGCTGAGAAGTCATCCGGCTCCCTGCGCGGCCATCGGCCGCCAACTGTTGCTGTCTCACCAGACCGGCGGCCAACGACCCATCCGGACGGCACCCCGATCAGTTTTCCGCTGAATCCCGTTTACGAAATATTAAACGACCCAGCCTCAAGCGACTATCGCCATGAAACCGGGGCGAAAGCTGGGCAGCGGACCGTGATCAGCCTTTATTCTGGGGGCCCGGAGGGTGTACTTTTGGCGCAGACCGCGTGGAACCCGCGGCGTCTGCCCAAAACCGCACCCAAGGACCCGCCATGACCGCCAAGACGAGCTTCCGAGGATCGTTCACCGCGCTCGTCACGCCGTTCAAGGACGGCTCCCTCGACGAGAAGGCATTCCGGGGACTGGTGGACTGGCAGATCGCCGAAGGGACGAATGGCCTGGTTCCGGTCGGCACGACCGGCGAGAGCCCGACCCTGTCGCACGAGGAGCACGAGCAGATGGTCGAGTGGTGCATCGACCAGGCCAAGGGGCGCGTTCCGGTGGTCGCGGGCGCGGGCTCG
>JAXDNZ010000195.1:0-2611 GCA_034669185.1 Hyphomicrobiales bacterium | reverse complement strand
AAGCGCTTCGCCGAGATGTACTGTCAGGCGCTCGACGCCGACTTCGCGCGCCGCGCCCGCCAGATGCGGCTGATCGCGGTGCGCTTCGGCAACGTGCTGGCGTCGAACGGTTCAGTGGTGCCGAAGTTCAAACAGCAGATCGAGGCGGGCGGCCCGGTCACCGTCACGCACCCGGACATGCTGCGCTACTTCATGACCATCCGCGAGGCCTGCGACCTCGTGGTCACGGCCGCGAGCCACGCGCTCGGCGCGGAGCGCGCCGACGTCTCGGTCTACGTGCTCAACATGGGCCAGCCGGTGCGGATCATGGAACTGGCCGAGCGCATGATCCGCCTCTCCGGCCTCGAACCGGGCCGCGACATCCGCATCGAGATCACCGGCGTACGGCCGGGCGAGCGGCTCAACGAGATCCTGTTTGCCCATAACGAGCCGACGGCCGAGGTCGGCATCGAGGGCATCGTGGCGGCAAAGCCGAGCAATCCGTCGGTGGAGGCGATGCGCCGATGGCTTGCAACGCTCGAACAGGGGCTGGCGCGCGACGACCGCTCGGTCATCTACGGCGTGTTGCGCGATGCGGTGCCGGATTTCCGCGGCGAAGCGGCATAAGACCGGCTTCGTGCGCGCGCGTCGATGCGCGGCGCGTCAAAGCCGATAGAGCCGGACAGCATTATCGTGAAACAGCTTGCGTTGGTCCGCGACCGGCCGCTCGGCGACCGACGCGAAGAAGCCGTCATAGATTGCTTCAAAGGTGCCGGCGAGGCGATCGACAGGATAGTTGCTGGCAAACATGCAGCGATCGACGCCGAAGATCGAAATTGCATCGCGGATGACGGGGCCGTTGGCCGTGACGGTCCAAGGCTGTCCGGCGCGGCCAAGGCCGGAAATCTTGATCGCGGCATTCGGCCGTCCGGCGATCGTTTCGAGCGCACGTCGCCAGTCCGCCAGCCCCTCGGGGCTGCGGTCGGCCGGAAGCCCGGTGTGATTGACGATGATCCGCGTGCACGGAAAATCTGCCGCGAGGTCGGCGGCCGCGTCGAGATGCCACCACGGCGTCTGCAGGTCGTAGGACAGTCCGAACCGCTCGAGCAACGCGTAGCCTCTTCGCCAGGCAGGATCATCCATTGAGCCTGGCGCGCCGCGTTTGGCGTCGCGTGGCGCGCGCGCGGCCTGCGGCTTGTGGCGGATGCCGCGAACAAGCGGGCTCGTCGCGTGCCCGGCCAGCACCTCGTCGATGTCGTGACGGCCGGGGTCGGCGTGGCCGATGCAGGCGCTTGGAAAACCGTATTCGCGGCTGATCCTTTCGATCCAGCGGGTTTCGGCAACCGGGTTGGCGCGATCCCATTCAGCCTCCATGTGCACGGTTTTCACGACCCGAAAGCCGGTGCTGTCGCGCTGGTAATTCGGCGGCAGGTAGTTCCGCCGCAGCGCCGCATAGTCACCGTAGCGAAAAGGGACCGGAACCGGATCGCAGAGCCAGGGATAATAATTGTTGGCGAGGTCCCAGAAATGCTGGTGCGCATCGACGATGGGAATGGCCCTCGCGTTGCCGGCGGGATCGCTCGCCATCGCCTACCTCGTTCAAGCCCGGTCCAGGCCTCGCAACGCCGCGCGGGCACAACGGATCCGGTTTAGTCTAGCAATCGGCCGGACCAACATCATATCCGCGCCGTTCCAACGGAGACAAAACGTGACCGCAACCACGCTCGGATTTGTCGGCTTGGGCCTCATGGGGCAGGGCTGCACCCAAAGGCTTGCCGGAAAAGGCCATCGCGTCGTCGGCTTCGACGCCGACGAGAGCAAGACAAAAGCTGCGGCTGCTTGGGGCGTTGCGCCGGCGAAGAGCGCGGCGGAGGTCGCCGAGGCGGCAGATATCATTTTGGTCAGCGTGATCAACACCGCCGCCGTCGAGGATGTGGCGCTCGGCCCGAACGGCCTGATCGCCGCCCACAGCCCGGCGCGAAAAATCATGGTCGACCTTTCGACGACCGAAATGGGTGCCACCAAGCGGATCGCTGCATCGCTCGAACAACGCGCAATGATGTTCGTCGATGCGCCGGTCTCCGGCGGCCCCGGCGCGGCGAAAGCCGGGACGCTTGCCATCATGGCCGGCGGGCCGGACGCCGCGATCATGCAAATCGCGCCGATCATGCGCGATCTCGGCAGCATGACGCATATGGGCGCCGCCGGGACCGGGCAGGCGACCAAGCTCGTCAATCAGACGATCGTCCTGACCAATTATTGCGTGCTCGCCGAGGCGTTGCGACTGGCGCAATGCTACGGCGTCGACGCGGCGAAGATCCCGCAGGCGCTCAAGGCTGGCTTTGCCGGCTCGAACATGCTGGGGCCGCTGTTTCCCCAAATGCTCGCGGAAGATTTTGCGCCCCGGGGTTTTGCGCGGCAGGTGCTCAAGGACCTGGAAATGTTGCAGGCCGCCGCGGCGGCGGGTCATTTGGCGATGCCAATGGCATCGCAGGCGCTGACCTTGTACCGCTTGTTGGTGGCGTCGGGAAAAAGCGAACTCGACGCCGCGGCGGTGGTGACGCTTTATCCGCGGGGCGACGTCTTGTGACGGCTCGCCGCTACCGCTTGCCGCGCGCGAAGGTAACGAGCA
>JAXDNZ010000194.1:0-3621 GCA_034669185.1 Hyphomicrobiales bacterium | reverse complement strand
AGATGCGTCAGCAGCGCGTAGCTGGCGATATTGAACGGCACGCCCAGGAAAAGATCGGCCGAGCGCTGGTAAAGCTGGCACGAGAGCCGCTCTTCCGCGACGTAGAATTGAAACAGGCAGTGGCACGGCGGCAGCGCCATCCTGTCGACCTCGGCGGGATTCCAGGCCGACACGATGAGCCGGCGCGAATCCGGATTGCGGCGGATCATCGCCACGACGTTGGCGATCTGGTCGATGGTGCCGCCGTCCGGCGCCGGCCACGAGCGCCACTGCTGGCCGTAGACCGGCCCGAGGTCGCCATTCTGGTCCGCCCACTCGTCCCAGATGCGGACGCCGTGCTCCTGCAGGTACTTCACGTTGGTGTCGCCGGCCAGGAACCAGAGCAGCTCATGCACGATCGATTTCAGGTGCACCTTCTTGGTGGTGACGAGCGGAAAGCCATCCGCGAGATCGAAACGCATCTGGTGCCCGAACACCGAGCGCGTGCCGGTGCCGGTGCGGTCGCGCTTCTCCACGCCGTCAGCGAGGATGCGCTCCATCAGGTCGAGGTACTGGCGCATGGGCTTATTGTGTGACCGAGTCGGTTCCGGAAGATAGTCGTTCCGGCCGGCACTCAACAGGGCTGCGGTAACGCGGGAACCCTCTCCCGCTCATTCCCGCGAAAGCGGGAATCCAGGTCTTGGCTCTGGGTCCCCGCTTTCGCGGGGACGAGCGAGACCTGCTTCACGCCGGATACTTCGCCAGATGCCCCAGCAGCAGCGCATTCACCGCGTCCGGCGCCTGATCGGCCGTGAAGTGCCCGACGCCGGGCAGCACCGCAAAACGATAAGGCGCATCGACGAAATCGCGCGTCCACTCCGCCGCCGGGCGGCCGACCGTGTCGTCGGCATCGCCCCAGACATAAAGCGTCGGCACGCGGATCGCGCCGAGCGGCGAGCGGATCGCGCCGCGCGCCCGATACCAGGCGAGCGCCGCTTCCATCGCGGCTGGATTGCCAAGCACGGAGAGATGCTCCGCCTGCGCGGCGGCCGGAACGCCGCTCGCGTCCCAGCGCTCGCGCAGCCAGCGCGCATCATCGACGAGCACGACCGAGGCGGCATCCGGCTCGAGGAATTCGCGATGATGGCGCGAGCGATGCTTCTGCTCGCCGTCTGGCAGCGCCAGCGCGCGGTTGAAGGCGTTGGGATGCGGGCGTGACAGCACGGTGAGCGAGGCGAGCCGCTCGGGATAGCGGTCGGCCAGTCCCCACGCGATGCTGCCGCCCCAGTCGTGCCCGACCAGATGGAAGCCCCGTCCGCCGGTGCCGCACGCCTCCACGATCGCGACCGCGTCGGCGACCAGCCGGTCGAAGTGGTAGTTCGCGGGCTGCGCCGCGTCCGGGCGCGCGCCGACCGAGTAGCCGCGCTGGCTCGGTGCGACCGCGCGGTAGCCGGCCTGTGCCAGCGCTGGAAGCTGGCCGCGCCATGTGTGCAGCGATTCGGCGAATCCGTGCAGCAACAGGACGAGCGGACCGTCCGCCGGCCCTGCGACCAGCGCGTCGAACACGAAACCGCCGGTCTCGATCCGGCTCGGCACGGCCTGCGGCACTGCGGGGACCTCGCTCCGGCCACCAGAAAGCACAATGAGCACATTTGCTCACTGTTCCTGGCGCGGAACATGCATGTTAATCGTCTAAGCAGCGCGGGACCATCATGGCAATTCTCACCGTCCGTCACGTGACGACCTATCACTACCGGCGGCCGGTGGCGTTCGGCGAGCACCGCATGATGCTGCGGCCGCGCGACGACGACGACCAGAAGGTGCTCGACCTCGCGCTCGACATCACGCCCGCGCCGAGCCACATCGCTTGGACGCGGGATTTCTTCGGCAACCATGTGGCGATCGTCCGTTTCGCCGGCCGCGCCCCTGAGCTGCGCGTCGACAGCACGATGTGCATCGACCACGTTCCGGCCGACTTTCGCGCGGAGGACATCGAGCACGACGCCAGAACCTATCCGTTCGCTTACGCCCCCCCCGACAGGGCCAGCCTTGCGCGCTTCATCGCGCAGCCCGCGCACGCCGCCATCGACCGCTGGGCCGCGGGCTTCCTGGCGCCGGACGGATCGGCCGACACCCATGCGCTGCTTGTCGGCATGACGCAGACCATCCGGCGCACCTTCCGCCACGGCGCGCGCCACCAGAAGGGGACGCAGCTTCCGGGCTGGACCCTGGAGCTCAAAAGCGGAAGCTGCCGCGATCTCGCGGTGTTGATGATCGCGGCGTTGCGCGCGCTCGGCATCGCGGCGCGGTTCGTGTCCGGATATCTCCATGTCGAGGACGACGACGACCGGCTCACCGGGGGAAACACCCATGCCTGGGTGCAGGCCTATGTGCCGGGTCCCGGCTGGGTCGACTTCGATCCCTCCAGCGGCATGATCGGAAACCGGAATTTGGTGCGCGTTGCGGTGGTGCACGAACCGCGCGAGGCGATCCCGCTGCAGGGCACGTGGATGGGCACCGCGTCGGACCATCTCGCCATGAAGGTCGCCGTCAGGGTCGCTCAGGCGTGACGCGCGAGCGGAACTTTTCTCGCCGCCGCCTTGTTGGCACGCATCGGGCCGCCTTATGCGCGCGCTGGCGGAGAGGTCTGTCATGAAGATCCGTGCGGGCTACGAGATCGCCTACGACTGCCCGCAACCGACGCCCATGATCCTGCAGGTCAGCGTGCATCCGTCGCGTCAGGCCGATCTCATCAGCTGGGACGGCGTGAAGTTCGATCCGCCGATTCCCGCCAACACCTATCACGACACCTTCGGCAATTTCTGCCACGTGATCCGCGCACCGAAGGGACGCCTGACGATCTCGACAGATTTCCTCGCGCGGGACTCAGGCGAGCTGGATGAGGTCGCGCCGCACGCGATGGCGCATCGGCTCGAGGAGTTGCCGGTCGACGCGCTGATCTTTCTGCTCGGCAGCCGCTATTGCGAGACCGATCGCCTCTCGGATATCGCGTGGTCGACGTTTGGACACATGCCGGCCGGTTGGGCGATGGTGCAGGCGATCTGCGACTTCGCACACGCGCGCATCAAGTTCGGCTACGAGCACGCGAGCCCGAGCAAGACCGCATTCGACGCCTACACCGAGCAGCGCGGCGTGTGCCGTGACTTCGCGCATCTCGCCATCACGCTCTGCCGCTGCATGAACATCCCGGCGCGCTACTGCACGGGCTATCTCGGCGACATGGGCACGGAGCCGCCTTACGGCCCGGGCGACTTCGCGGCCTGGTTCGAGGCCTATCTCGGCGGACGCTGGTACATCTTCGATCCGCGCAACAATGTGCCGCGCCTGGGGCGCATCCTGATGGCGCGCGGACGCGACGCCACCGACGTCGCGATGGTGACGTCATTCGGCCCCGCCACGCTTACGAACTTCTGGGTGTTCACCGACGAGGTGACCGAGGCTGTTGATCGGGCATCGGCGGCAACCGGCTGATACGAACCGGTAAGCCAGCCCGCGTTGGCTCCCCGGAATGGGTTCGAACCACTGACCGGCGGGAGATGAAGGAACTTTCGTGCCTTGAGGGAATTGTCCATTCGCGGAAACTCGAACGGACGGGCCCCTCCATCATGTCTCTTGCGAAGA
>JAXDNZ010000193.1:0-6385 GCA_034669185.1 Hyphomicrobiales bacterium | reverse complement strand
CGCCGACCGTGCCGCCGATCTCCACCAGCACGAAGTCATAGCCCTCGTTGCCCTCGCGGATGAAGTCCTTGATGGCGTTGGTGACGTGCGGGATCACCTGGATGGTCGCACCGAGATAGTCGCCGCGCCGCTCCTTCGCGAGGATCTCCTGGTAGATGCGGCCGGTCGTGATGTTGTCGCGCTTGCTCGCGGGACTGCCGGTGAAGCGCTCGTAATGGCCAAGATCAAGGTCGGTTTCGGCACCGTCGTCCGTGACGAACACTTCGCCGTGCTGATAGGGCGACATCGTACCGGGATCGACGTTGAGATAGGGATCGAGCTTGCGCAGCCGCACTTTGTAGCCGCGCGCCTGCAGAACCGCGCCGAGGGCGGCGGATGCGAGACCCTTGCCGAGGGAGGAGACCACGCCGCCGGTGATAAAGACGTACCGCGCCATGGGGCCCAACCTTTAGCCTAACGCTTTCGATTCGACGAGAGGCGGTGTGAAAATCCAAAGGGCCGGTCACCCGGCCCTCTGGCGAAGCTTCTACTGCGACCGCGGCACTTGCGGTTCGCTCGGGGCAGCCGGAGCGGCGGGCGGCGCCCCGGACGGAGCTCCCTTCAGCCGGTCGAGCAGGCCGCTGGGATTCGGCTCGGTACCGGGCGCTTGTTGCGTTGTCGGCGCGCCGGTCGGCTGCAGGATCGAGCGCGGCTTGCGCTCCCAGCTTGCGATGATCGAGAGCACGAGGCTGGTGGCGAAGAAGCCCGCCGCGAGAATCGCTGTCGTCCGGGTCAGCACGTTGGACGTCCCACGGCTGGTCAGGAACCCGCCGCCGCCGCCACCCATGCCAAGCCCCCCGCCTTCGGACTTTTGCAGCAAGACGAGGCCGATCATGGCGGCCACGATCATGAGGTGGATGACGATGACGACAGTCAGCATGAGGTCCAGTCCAAAGCGGAGCGTGCGGGAACCGCGCCGGCGCCGCTGATATAGGAATTCGGGCGCGTCTGTACACGATCCGGGACGGCTTTTCCACCCGCAACGCAGCCGTCCGGGGCAAACCAAGCGGGATGTACGCCGGAACCGTCAGACGAGCCAACGGCCGTATCTGGCTGAACTGGCGAAGTTTTTCTCTGCCATCTTCAGGCGTAGGCCGCGGCGATGCCAAGGAAGTCCTCAGACTTCAGGCTCGCGCCGCCAACAAGCGCACCGTCGACATCGGCGACGCCGAGCAATTCCCTGGCGTTGCCCGGCTTCACCGAGCCGCCATAGAGGATGCGCATCTCTCCGCCTTCCGCGCCGAAGCGCGCCCTGAGCCGCTGGCGGATAAAGCCGTGCAGATGCCCGACATCAGCCGGCGTCGGCGTCAGCCCGGTGCCGATCGCCCACACCGGCTCGTAGGCGACGACGAGATCCTTCGCGGTCGCTCCGTCCGGGAGCGAGCCGTCAAGCTGCGCCCCGACCACGTCGAGCGTGCGCCGCGCGGCGCGCTCGTCCTTGGTCTCGCCGACACAGACGATCGCCAGAAGACCGGCACGCCGCGCAGCGCGCGCCTTCGCACGCACCTCGGCGTCCGTTTCCTTGTGGTAGGTGCGCCGCTCCGAATGGCCGACGATCACGGCGCTGGCCGCGGCGTCGGCGAACATCTCAGCCGAAATATCGCCCGTGAACGCACCGAGCGGCTCGGCATGGCAATCCTGCCCGCCAATACCGACTCTCGTTCCCCGGGCGCGTGCGGCAAATCCCGCGATGAGCGTCGCCGGAGGGCAAACCAGGATATCGACGCGAGACGGCAGCACGGCTGCCCCTGCGACATGATCGCCCCTATGCGAAAGGTCGTCCAAGCGGTTAGCAAACCCGCCGCGGATACGCCAGACGCGCGTTGTTGCGGCGCAGGGCGCCCCTCAATATGATGCGCGCCCTTGCGAAACCGGTGTGTGCGCCGGCCGTATTTCGCTCACTCAGAAACGTAGGACCTAATGCTTCGCGGACTGCGAAAGGCTTCCAGCAACTGGCTCGGCCGCATTTTCATGGCGATCGTTCTCGGCCTGATCGCCGTGGTCTTCACGTTGTGGGGTGTCAACGACGTTTTCCGCAACTTCGGCCGCTCCACGGTCGCGAAGGTGGGCTCGACCGAGATCACGGTGGAGCAGTTCCGCCAGATCTACAATGACCGGCTGCAGCAGATCGGCCGCCAGTTCGGGCGGCCGATCACGCCCGAGCAGGCGCGCGCGTTGCGCCTTGAGGAGCAACTCGCGAACCAGCTGGTCGCCGAAGCCGCCCTCGACCAGCGTGCCCGCCAGTTGCGCCTCAACCTCTCCGACGAGGAGATCGCGCGCCAGATCATGGCCGATCCGAATTTCAAGAACGCAGCCGGCCAATTCGATCCGAACCGCTTCGCGCTGATCCTGCGCAACGCCGGCTACAACGAGACACGCTTCGCCGCCGAGCAGCGCCGCCTGACGCTGCGGCGCGAGGTCGCCGATACCATCAGCGCGGACGTGACGCCGCCGAAGTCGATCGCCGACGCCCTCAACCGCTACAACAACGAGCAGCGCGCAATCGACTACGTCGTGCTCGACCGCGACAAGGCCGGCGAGATTCCGGCCCCGACGCCGGAGCAGGTCACGGCCTACTTCGAGGAGCGCAAGGCACAATTCCGCGCGCCCGAATACCGCACCGTGGTCGTGCTGTCGGTCACGCCCGCCGACATCGCGAAGGCGGCGGACGTGAACGACGCCGACGCACAGAAATTCTACGAGGCCAACAAGGGCCGGTATGGCTCGGCGGAGAAACGGCAGGTCGAGCAGATCCCGTTCCCGAACGCCGAGGAGGCAGCCGCTGCCGCCGCGCGCCTGCAGAAATCCGAGATCACGTTCGCGGCACTCGCGACCGAGCGCGGCCTGACCGAGAAAGACATCGATCTCGGCCTCGTCACCAAGTCAGGACTGTTCGACCGCGCGGTCGGCGATGCGGCCTTCGCTCTTGCCGAGGGCGCCGTGAGCGCGCCGGTGCAGGGACAATTCGGCACGGTGCTCCTCCACGTCAGCAAGATCGAGCCGGAGCAGTTCAAGCCGTTCGCCGAGGTGGCGGCCGAGATCAAACAAGCCATCGCGGTTGACCGCGCGCGCGCCGAGATTTCAGCGCGCCATGACAAGATCGAGGATGAGCGCGCGGCCGGCTCGAAACTCACCGAGATCGCACCGAAGCTCGGCCTGACCGCGCGCACCATCGAGATCGATCGTTCGGGACGCGATCCGGCCGGTCAGCCCGTGGCCGGCCTGCCTGCCGGCGTTGACGTCCTCGCCAACGCCTTTTCGTCCGACGTCGGCGTCGAGAACGAGCCGCTGCAGATCGCAGGCGGCGGTTACCTCTGGTTCGAGGTCGCCGGCGTGAAGCGCACGCGCGAACGCAACCTCGAGGAGGTGCGCCCGGAGGTCGAGCAGCGCTGGCGCGACGATCAGGCCGCCGAACGGCTCAAGGCCAGGGCGTCCGCGCTCCTCGACAAGGTCAAGACCGGCACGTCGTTCGCCGACGCGGCCGCAGCCGACGGCTTCAATGTCCGCACCACATTCGGCCTCAAGCGCGCGGGCAACCCCGCCACACTGGCGCCGAAGGTGATCGACGCCGTGTTTCGCACCGACAACGGCGCCGCGAACAGCACGGAAGGCGCGAGCCCGACCGAATGGGTCGTCTTCCAGGTGACCGACATCTCGGTTCCGAGCTTCGACTCCGCGTCAGCGGATGCCAAGCGCGCCGAGGACACGATGCGCCGCACACTCACCGAGGATCTGCTCAGCCAATACGTGCTGCGCCTGCAGGCCGATCTCGGCGCGACCATCAACCTGAACGCCCTGCGGACCGCTAATTCGCCCGGCGACCCCAACAGCAATTGATCGCGGCATGCAGATCGAGCCCGCGCCGGACGCCTTCGCGGCCCGTTACGCGCGGGGCGAGCCGCAGGTCGTGTGGACGACGCTCGTCGCCGATCTCGAAACGCCGGTCTCGGCCTTTCTGAAGATCGCAGGCGGACGGCCGATGAGCTTTCTGCTCGAGTCGGTCGAAGGCGGCGCGACGCGCGGACGCTATTCGATCATCGGGCTCGATCCCGATCTCATCTGGCGCGCCAACGGCAAGAGCGCCGAGATCAACCGCAGCGCCCGCGGCAAGCCCGACGCGTTCGCACCCTGCGCCGAGCCGCCGTTGCAGGCGCTGCGCGCGCTGATCGCCGAAAGCCGGATCGGTCTTCCCGACGCGCTGCCGCCGATGGCGGCGGGCCTGTTCGGCTATCTCGGCTACGACATGGTGCGGCTGATGGAGGAGTTGCCCGCGGCCAAGCCCGACCCGATCGGCATTCCCGACGCCGTGATGATCCGCCCGACCGTGGTTATCGTCTTCGACGCCGTGAAGGACACCGTGACGGTGGTGACACCGGTGCGGCCTGATCCGACCGTCAAGGCCGAGGCCGCGCTCAACCGCGCCGCCGAACGTATTTCAGCGATCGTCGAGGCGCTCGATCGACCACTCGACAAGGAGGCTGTGGGAAGCGAAGCCGGTCCGCTCACCGTGCCGCCGACGTCGAACACGACGCCGGACGAATTCAGGACGATGGTCGGCTGCGCGAAGGAATACATCGCGGCCGGCGACATCTTCCAGGTCGTGCTGTCGCAGCGCTTCGAGGCGCCGTTCGCGCTCTCGCCGTTTTCGCTCTATCGCGCGCTGCGCCGGGTCAATCCGGCGCCGTTCCTGTTCTTTCTCGATTATGGGGACTACGCAGTCGCGGGCTCGAGCCCCGAAATCCTCGTGCGCGTACGGAACGGCACGGTCACGGTGCGGCCGATCGCCGGGACCATGCCGCGTGGCGAGACCCCGCACGAGGACAAGGAGTACGAGGACAAGCTGCTGTCCGATCCGAAAGAGCGCGCCGAGCACCTGATGCTGCTCGACCTCGGCCGCAATGACGTCGGCCGTGTCGCCGAAATCGGCACCGTGAAGGTCACCGACCAGTTCTTCATCGAGCGCTACAGCCACGTGATGCACATCGTGTCGAACGTCGAAGGGAAACTCGCCGCACGCCATGACGCGGTCGATGCGCTCTGCGCCGGCTTCCCGGCCGGCACGGTATCGGGTGCGCCAAAGGTGCGCGCGATGGAGATCATCGACGAACTCGAGAAGGAAAAGCGCGGGCTTTACGCCGGCTCGGTCGGCTATTTCTCCGCGGCCGGCGAGATGGACAGCTGCATCGTGCTGCGCACCACGCTGATCAAGGACGGCGTGATGTACGTGCAGGCCGGCGCCGGGATCGTCGCGGACAGCAACCCTGATTTCGAGCAGCAGGAATGCATCAACAAGGCGAAAGCGCTGTTTCGCGCCGCCGAGGAAGCGCGCCGCTTCGCGAGCGCGGCGAAGCGGGGACAGTAAGGCATAGACACTGGCCGGCGGCTGACGGATCATCCGGCGGGGAAACGCTGGCGTTCCAACATGACGACGCGCCTTATTGGCGGTCTCGACCGGCTGGTGGCATTCATCCTGTCCGCCGGACGCTGGCTGCTGCTGCCCGTCGTCGCGCTCCTGTTCCTGCAATGGCCGTTGCGCGAGTTCGTGCGCGGCTGGTCGCGCGAAGCCAATGACTTGGGCCAGTGGCTGTTCGCGCTTTACGTGGCGATGGCGTTCACCGCCGCGACGCGCGCCCACACGCATCTCGCAGCTGACGCGATCGCCAGGCATTATTCCGACAGAACGCGCGCGATCATCGCGCGCTTCGGCGCGCTGCTCGGCCTGCTGCCGTGGGCGCTGTTCGTTCTGATTGCGGGTGCAAAGCTCGTGGTCCCCTCGTTCACTGCGTTCGAGTCGTTCGCCGACACCAACAATCCCGGCTACTTCATCATCAAGCTCGCGCTCTGGCTGCTCGCCGGCCTGATGTTGATGCAGGCCGTCATCGATGCGCTGCGCCCGCGCCAAGAGATTGGCCGACAAGAGATTGGCCGACAAGAGAGCGGCCGGCAGGAGAGCGGCTGATGCCGGCCTTCGGCCTCGCTCTGCTGCTGGCCGTCGGGTTCGGCATCGTGTTCACCGGCCTGCCGGCGGCGGTCGTGCTGATCGGCGTCGCGAGCTGTGGCGCAGCGGTCGGCGTGTTGACCGGTACCCTTCCGCTCGCGCTGCTCTCTGCCCTCCCCGGCCGTGTGGTCAATCTGCTGGAGAACGATCTCCTCCAGGCGCTGCCGCTCTACGTGCTGATGGGCTTGCTGCTCGAACGCCTCCCCGTCGCCGAGGCGCTTTATCGCACGGGTTTGGCGATCCTGCCGCGCGGCGCCGCCGCGCCGCTCATCTCCGGCATGGGGCTCGGCGCGCTGCTCGGGCCGATGAACGGCTCGGTCGGCGCAAGCGTGCTCGGGCTCTCCAAGG
>JAXDNZ010000192.1:0-13066 GCA_034669185.1 Hyphomicrobiales bacterium | reverse complement strand
GACTTGCGCCTCGCTCTCGAACGTGACGCCGGCGGCAGAAGCAACACTCATGCGGCCTCGATCTCGCGCAACACGTCGGCGACCGTCGCGATGCGCGCGACCGGGCGCAGGCCGTCGATCGCGGCGCGATGCACATCAGCCGAGAACGCCGCGCAGCCGTCTTCAAGCACCGTGCAGTCGAACTCGCGCACATGCGCGTCGCGTACCGTGGAGGCGACGCCGCCATTGGTGACGATGCCGGCGACGATCAGCCGCGCGATGCCGCATTTGTGCAGCACCCATTCGAGTCGCGAGGCGTGGAACGCCGAGTAGGCGACCTTCTCGACCGCGACATCGGCGGGCGAAAGCTCGTCGACGAGCTGCTGGCCCCACGCGCCGGGCGCGAAGTCGCCCTTCCCGAGGAAGGGTCGCAGCTTCTTGAGATGGGGTGAGATGATCGGATCGCCGCCGCGGCCGGGCACGAGCGTGAACAATGTCGCGACGGTCAGCCCGCCGCGCCGCCGCACGGCATCGACAAGCGGCTTGAGGCGCGCGGGCAGGGCGGCGATGTCGGGTGCAGTCTGTCCGGCGCGGCCGTAGGCGCCCTGCGGATGGATGAAGTCGTTCTGCAAGTCGCCGAGCAGGAGTGCGGTCCGGTTCATATGCGCTCCACCACGATGTTGCCGAGGCGGTCGACGCGTCCGCGCAGGCCCGGATCGATGAAGATCGTGGCGTCGGGCTGCTCGATCACGGCCGGTGCGTCGATGATGGCGTCGGCCGGCAGATCGAGCCGCGACCACACGCGCGTCTCGTGCCACGCGCCGTCGAACCACACATTGCGAGCGCCGCGCTCAGCCTTGGCGAGTGAAGCGCTGGCGTCCGGCGCGAATGCCGCAAGATCGAACGCCGGGCGCCGGCCGATCGCGGCGGTGCGCAGCGACACGATGCGGATCGGGATACCGGGGAGAAGCCGGCTGAACGCCGCCGAGTAGGCGCGCTCGAACGCCGCGCGGACAAACGCCTCGCTCACGCCTGAGATATCCCCGCCGGGGATATCGAGGGGCACGGCCACCGTGTGGGTCTGGCCGAGATAGTGCATGTCGAGCTCGAACGTCACGTCGACGCGTTCGGCTGCAATCGCCGCGCCCTCGACGACACGTTTGGCGGCCTCGCCGGCAATCGCCATGCGCTGTCGCAACGTGGTCGCGTCGAGCTTTTCCAGCATCAGGTTGATGGTCTGCACCTGGTCGTGGCGTACATCGGCGATGACGCAGCCCAAGGCCGAGGTCACGCCCGGAAAGCGCGGCACCACCGCGCATTTCAGCCCGATTTCCTTGATCAGCGCGCCGGCGTGTAGCGCGCCGCCGCCGCCGAACGGCATCGCGGCGAATTTCGCCGGATCATGCCCGCGCTCGATCGACACCAGCCGGATCGCGCCCGCCATGCGCGCGTCGGCGACGCGCACGATCGCTTCCGCCGCTTGCATCACGTTGAATCCCAACGGCTTTCCGATGTGCGTCTCGATCGCGCGCTTGGCCGCGTCGAGATCGAGCGCGGCGAGCTTGCCGATTGGCCTTTGCGCGTTGATCCGTCCGAGCACCACATGCGCATCGGTGAGCGTCGGCCGCATGTTACCTTGGCTGTAACATGCCGGCCCCGGTACAGAACCCGCGCTCTCCGGCCCGACCTGCAGCAGGCCGCCGCGGTCGATCGCGGCGATCGATCCGCCGCCCGCGCCGATGGTCGTGATCTCGATCATCGGCGTGCGGATCACCACCCCGAAATCGACTGTGGTCTGCGCCGCGAGCGACGCCTTTCCGCCTGCCACCACAGAGACATCGAAGGAGGTACCGCCGAGATCGCAGGTGATGATGTTGTCGTAGCCCGCCGCCCGCGCGATCGCCGCCGCCGCGATGACGCCGGCGGCGGGGCCGGAAAGCGCCGTGCGCACAGGCAGTTGCCGGGCGGTCGCGGTGGACATCACGCCGCCATTCGATTGCACGATGTGGAAGGCGCCGGAAAAGCGTTCCGTGACGAGCGATTTCTCCAGCCTTTCCAGGTAGCTACCCACGACGGGCTGGAGATAGGCGTTGATCGCGGTGGTCGAGGCGCGCTCGAATTCGCGGATTTCCGGCAGGACCCGGTGCGACGCCGAAATATGCTCGTTTGGCCAGACACTTCGGGCTGCTTCCAGCGCGCGCTGCTCGTTTTCCGGATTGGCGTAGGCATTGATGAAGATGATCGCGATCGCCTCGGCGCCGCGCGCGCGCAGCATATCCGCGGCGCGCCGCGCGGCCGCTGGATCGACGGCGACGCGCACCGCGCCGTCGGCCAAGGTGCGCTCATCGACTTCGACGCGCATGTCGCGATCCGCGATCGGGATAAACTCGCCCCATAATCCCCAGGTCTGCCGCCGGTCGCGCCGGCGCATCTCGAGCACGTCGCGGAAGCCGCGCGTGGTGATGACGCCGATCTTGGGCCCGCGGCGCTCCAGCAGCGTGTTGGTGCCGACGGTGGTGCCGTGCACGATCGCGCCGAAGTTTTCAATTTCGCCAAGCGCCGCAAGGCCTTGCATGAAGCCAACCGCCTCGTCGCCGCGCCGCGACGGCACCTTGGCGGTGCGAAAGTCGCGTGTCGTCTCGTCGAAGAGAAACAGGTCGGTGAACGTGCCGCCGACATCGACGCCAACGATGGTGCCGCTCATGTCGAGCCGCCGCCCGTGACGTAACCGAACGCGACATCGCGCGCGACTTTCGCCGGATCGCGCGCCGCCGGGTCACCGAAGCCGCCGCCGCCCGGCGTCTCCAGCCGGATGCGTTCGCCGGCGTTTATCCTCACGTCGGTGATCTTCGACACCAGCGTTGGCGAGCGGTTGCCGCCGTTGCCGTCGGGATAGACGAAGCGGTTCAACGCGGCTTGCCGGCCGCCGTTGACGCCGAACGGCGGAAACTTGCCGCGCTCGCCGAGCAGGAACACGTCAGTGTTATCCTCCAGCGCCTCGATCTCGTAGATCGCCCCGAGCCCGCCGCGATGTTTCCCAAGCCCCCCGGAATCCGGCCGCAGCGCCCACTGGGTGAACATCACCGGATAAAGCGACTCCAGGATTTCCACCGGGGGAATCGTCGCGGTCGAGATCGGGTTGTTGCCGTGATTGAGCCCATCGCCTTCCGGGTTGCCGCCGAGCCCGCCGCCGAAGAAGCAGAACATCACCCAGCGCTTGCCGTCCGCCCGCCAGCCCGCGAGCGAGAGTGCATTGATGGTCGCGAACGGGCTGCCGTTGGCGCGTTCGGGAGCGGCCTTCGCGAACGCACCGAACACCGTGTCGATGACGCGCAGGATCGTCTCGGTATAACCGCCGACCGGCTTCGGCGCCGAAACGCCGAGCAGCGTCGTATCGGGAATGACGAACGTAATGGGCGCGAGGCAGCCGGCGTTCGCCGGCACATCGGTGAACAGATGCTTGAGCGCAACGTAGCAGCAAGCGATCGCTGTCGAGCGCGCGATGTTGAGCGGGCCCTGGCACGGCGGCGCGGAGCGCGAGAAGTCGAGGGTCATGCGGTCGCCGCTGATCGTGAGGTCGAGCGCGATGCGCAGCGGCGTATCGGTCACGCCGTCATTGTCGAGGAAGTCGTCGTACGAGTAGGTGCCGTCCGGCAGCGCTGCGATATTGGCGCGCATCAGCGCCTCGGCGCGGGCCGTCAGCGCATCGATCGCGGCTGCGACCGTATCGTCACCGTAGTCGTCGAGCAGCGCATGCACGCGCCGCTCGCCGAGCGCGAGCGCGTTGAGCTGGCCGTTCAGGTCGCCCCAGTTCGACAACGGCACGCGTGAATTCGCGCCCAGAATGTCGACGATGTCCTGTTGCAGTACGCCCGCCCGGATGAGCTTCACCGGCGGCACGCGAAAGCCCTCCTGAAAGCTTTCCGTCGCCTTGGCGTTGAAGTTGCCCGGCACGTTGCCGCCGACGTCGAGCCAGTGGCCGACCGACGCGAGCCACGCGAACACCTTGGCCCCGCGCATCACCGGCCGCACAAGGCGGAAATCGTTGAGGTGTGTGCCGCCGTCGTAGGGATCATTGAAAATGTAAGTGTCGCCCTCGGCGAGATCGCCATCGCGCGCCACCTTGTCGATCACGGCTTTCACGGCGAAGGCCATTGCGCCGACGAAGATCGGCAGGCCCGAGGTGCCCTGCACCAGCGTCGCCCCCGTCTCGGCGTGATAGAGGCCGTGGCAGGCGTCGTGCGCTTCGGCGATGATCGGATTGAACGCCGAGCGATAGAGCGTCGCGTCCATCTCGTCGGCGATCTGCACGAGCCGGCCATTGAGCACCGCAAGCGTGATCGGATCGAGCGTGGTCATGCGTCAACACCGCTGGTCATCCCGGCCGAGCGAAGCGAGAGCCGGGATCCATCACGCAACAGACACAGGGTGTTTATGGATCCCGGATAGCCGCCTGCGGCGGCTTCCGGGATGACACATCCGGCGATCGCGGGGACGAGCGGAGATGAGGAGCGGTCAGGTTTCATGGGATATTCTTCACAGTCCCAGGTAAGCGCGCTTGAGGTCGGGATTGCGGCGGATCTCGGCGGACGGACCGGAGAGCACGATCCGGCCGTTCTCCAGAATGTAGGCGCGGTGCGCGAGCTGCAAGCTCTGCATCACGTTCTGCTCGACCAGCAGCACCGAGAGCCCGTCGGCATTGATGCGTGCGATCAGCGCGAACAATTGCTCGACCAGCGCGGGTGAGAGGCCGAGCGAAGGCTCGTCGAGGATGATGAGCTTCGGCTCGGCCATCAGCCCGCGTCCGATCGCAAGCATCTGCTGCTCGCCGCCGGAGAGGGTCCCGGCGCGCTGCTTTTGCCGTTCCTTCAGACGCGGGAAGATCGCGAACACGCGCTCGCGGTTCTGCGCGCGGCGCGCTTTGGCGCGGCGATAGCTCCCGAGATCGAGGTTCTCGCTCACGCTCATGTTGGGGAAGATTCGGCGGCCTTCCGGTACATGGATCAGGCCGCGCGCGACGATCGACGCCGGCCGCTGGTTGGTGACGGGGACATCGTCGAAGTGGATCGCGCCGCTTCGCACGCGCACCACGCCCGAGATGGCGCCATTGAGCGTCGATTTGCCGGCACCGTTCGAGCCGAGCACCGCGACGATCTCACCCGGCGCGACGGCGAGGTCGATGCCGCGCAGCACCTCGGTCGCACCGTATCCGGCATGCAGTCCATCGATGGCGAGCAGCGTCATGTCACGTCTCCGCGGCGAGTTTCGCCGCGCCATGGCCGAGATAGGCCTCGACGACGAGCGGATCGGCCGCCACCGCCTCCGGCGGGCCCTGCGCGATGATGCGGCCCTCAGCCAGCACGAACACGTGCTCCGACAGGCTCATGACCGCCTGCATCACGTGCTCGATCATCAGGATGGTGATGCCGCGCGCCTGAATGCCGCGGATCACCGGCACGACGTCGCGGATTTCGGACGGGTTGAGCCCGGCTAGCACCTCGTCGAGCAGCAGCAGCTTCGGCTGCGTCGCGAGCGCGCGCGCGAGCTCGAGCCGCTTGCGGCCCGAGACCGTCAGCGTCCCGGCGGGTTGGTCGAGCATGTCGCCCAGGCCGACCTCCCGTCCGACCTCCACAGCCGCCGCAAGTGCCGCGCGTCGTGCCCGGTGGCGCAGGTGCGCGCCGACCGCGATGTTCTCGGTGACGGTGAGGCCGGCGAACGGTTGGACGATCTGGAACGTGCGGGCGATGCCGAGCCGTGCCAGCGCGTGCGGCGGCTCGCCGGTGATGTCCTGTCCCGCATAATGCACGCTTCCGCCGTTTGGCTTGAGGAAGCCGGCGATCATCGCGAACAGGGTGGTCTTGCCGGCGCCGTTCGGGCCGATGAGTGCGGTGATGCGGTTTCCTTCAGCGAACAGCGAAGCGGCATCGACCGCCAGCAAGCCGCCGAAGCGCTTCGACACGTTGTAGACGGCGAGCAGCGGCTCAGCCATGCGTCGCCTCCTGAGCGATACGCGAGGGGCGCCGCACCGGTGCGCGCACGTCGGCGACCAGTCCCATCAGGCCGCGCGGCGCGAACCAGACCACCAGCACCAGCACCGCGCCGTAGATCACCAGATCGAGCCCGGGCGCATCCCCGGTGACGAGTCGAGCGGCCTCGCCGAGTGATTTCACGACCAGCGCGCCGAGCAACGGACCGAGCACCGTGCCGACACCGCCGATGATCGCGGTGAGCAGCGCCTCGACCGAGATCCACGGCCCGTATGCGATGCCGGCATCGAGGAACAGGAAGTACTGCGTGTAGAAGCAGCCGGCCGCCGCCGTGATGGCGGCGGAAAGCGTCATTGCACCGAGCTTCACCCGCGTCGCGTCGACGCCAAGCGCGCGCGCGGCATCCTCATTCTCGCGCACCGCGATCAGATAGGCGCCAAAGCGCGAACGCTCGACCAGCCACGCAATCACGAGCGAGACGGCGACGAGCGCGAGGATCACCCAGTAGAATATCGCGCGGCTCTGGAACTGGAACGCTTCCCAGCGCAGATCCAGCTTGACCAGCGTTCCGACGCCGGCGCCGGTGATCGGGGCGACGCTGGCAATGATGCGCAGGACCTCCGCGAAGGCGAGGGTGACGAGCGCGAAGTAGGAGCCGCGCAGGCCGGAGCGAAACGTCAGCGCGCCGATCGCAGCGCCGAGCAGGGCGCCGGCCGCGATGCCGAGCGCGCAGCCCGGCCACGCATTGAGGCCGTAGCGCACTTGCAGGATCGCCGTGACGTAGGCGCCGGTGCCGAAGAACGCCGCGTGGCCGAACGAATATTGCCCGCCGTAGCCGCCGAGGATGTTCCAGCCCTGACCTGCGAGCGCGATCAGCAACGCGACGACGAGGAAATTGAGCACGGTGTTGGATTGCGTGACGAGTGGCACGGCCGCCAGCGCAGCGATGACGAGCGCGATGGTCGATAAGCGCGTCATGCGCGTTCACCGAACAGACCGCTCGGGCGAACCAGCAGCACCAAGATGAAAATGAGGAAGATGCCGATCTGCCCGAGCGACTCGCCGAGATAGAGCCCGCACAGGCTTTCGACGACGCCGATCAAGAGCCCGCCGACCAGAGCACCTGGGACCGATCCCATGCCGCCGAGCACGACTATCGTGAACGCGACGAGCACGAATGCGTTGCCGACATGCGGGTTGACGTAATAGGTCGGCAGCAACAGGCAGGCCGCGACCGCCAGGCATGCGGTGCCGAGCCCGAACGTCATCGCATAGACGTGGGCGACGTCGATGCCGGAGAGCTCGGCGCCTAGTTTCTCCTTGGCGACCGCGCGTATCGCCTTGCCGGCGTCGGTGAGCGTCAGGATCGCCCAGAGGAGCAGCGCGACGACGAACACGGCACCGAAGCCAACCAGGCGCGGCAGCGACAGGAACGTGACGCCAAGATCGATCGTCGAGAAGCCGTAAGGGACATCGATGGTGCGCGTGTCGGCGCGGAACGCATAAAGCAGCGCGTTCTCGACGATCACGGCGATGCCCAGCGTGACGAGCAGCATGTTGCGGTCGTCACCGTGCGAGGCCGGGGAGATGACGAAACGCTGCAGCGCGTAGCCGAGCGCGAAGAAGGCCGGCGCAAGCGCGAACGCCGCGAGATAGGGATCGAGGTCGAAGAGCTTGTGCGCGAAGAACGCCGCAAACAGCGCCGCGGTGAGCAGCGCTCCGTGCGCGAAGTTGATGATGTGCAGCACGCCGTAGATCAGCGTCAGACCGAGCGCGATCAGCGCATAGACGGCGCCGGTCAGGAGGCCGTTGAGCACAGCCGGGATGAGGATGACCGGGGAGAGCATGTGACGCCGCGACGGCGGTCTCCTTTACCCTTCCCCTTGTGGGGAGGGTCGGCGAGCGAAGCGAGCCGGGGTGGGGGTCGAGAGACCGAAATCAGATCGTGCCAACCCCTCCCCACAAGGGGGAGGGGAGCACACTGCCGGTGTGGCCGCTGTGCGGATCAATGCGACTCCGTCACGCCGGCATCGGGAACACCGGCTTACCCGAGGCGAAGGCCGCCGGGAAGATCACCTGGATGTCGTTGTCGAGCACCTGCGTGTTCACCGGCGCGGCGCCCTGGTTCTGCCCGTTGACGAATTTTGTCGGACCGTAAGGCATCACGTGACCCGTGAAGGTCGAGCTCTCCAGCGCGGCGACGATCTTGGCGCGGTCGGCCGCCCCGGCACGCTCGACCGCGTCGGCGACGAGCAGCACCGCCGAGTAGTTCATGAACACCTCGTAGGTGTAGAACTGGCCTTGGTCCTCGACCTTCTTCTTCAGCGCGATCGCCTTGGTGTTGCGCGGGTCGAACCAGTGATTGCAGTCCATGATGTATTTCGCAGCGTCGGGGAATTCCTTGACGAACTTGTAGGAGGAGGCCGCGCCGCCGAGCACCGAATAGATCGCCTTCGGCCGCACGCGCTGCTGCAACATGGTGCGGGCGAGCAGGACGTATTCGTTGTAGTAGTCGGCCGGGATCACGATGTCGGGGTTTGCGGCCTTCATCTTGAGCACGACATTGTTGAAGTCGCGCGTCGGCGTCGGATGCGGGATGGTTTCCAGGATCTGGAAGCCGCGTGCAGGCAGCTGATCGTTGAGGAGCTTCGCCAGGCCCGAGCCGAAAGCCGAGTCCTCGTGCACGATCATCACGGTCTTGGCCGGCTTGCCGGCCTGGTCGTTGAGGGCGACCAGGTTGTCGAGCGCGCTCTTGGCGATGACACCAAAGCCGGGACCGAAGCGGAAGGTGTTCTTCAGGCCGCGCGTCACGATGGCGTCGGTGACGCCGACGTCGACCATGTAGGGCAGGTCATAGCGCGCGGCAGCCTGGCTCGCGGCGAGGCAGATCGACGAGCCGTAGCCGCCGACGATCGCCGCGACGCCGGCCGAGTTCATCTTCTCCACTTCGGCGGTGCCGCCGTCCGGTGTCGATTGCGCGTCGCCGTGCACCGGCTCGATCTTGCCGATGCCCTTGATGCCGCCGGCGGCGTTGATCTCGTCGACCGCGATGCTCGCGCCGAGCCGCCCCTGCTGCCCCGAATAAGACAGCGCCCCGGTGACCGGCTGGAGCAGGCCGAGCTTCACGCCGCCTTGCGCGCGCAGCACCGCCGGCATCGCAAGCGTGGCCAGGCCGGCGGCCGTGCTGAGCAGGATGGTCCGGCGATCGAGGCGTTTCGTCATGCTGTTCCCCTGTCCGGCCGCGGCGCTTCCCGCCGCGCTGATATCGTTGCGGCCGATCTTATACACTCGGGCGGGCGCGGCAACGCGGGGCGCGCCGGCAGGGAGATTTGGCGCGACGGCCGCGAGGGAACAGAAATGCGGTTTGCGGGGCCCCTTGGTGGGGGGCCTTGTCGCGCGCGTGCGACCGCCGCACTATGCGCAAAACATCAGGGAGAAGCCCCATGAGCATCCTGCACGCCCTGCGCGCAAGTGCGCTCGCCGCAATCGCCGTCACGGCGCTCACCGCCACGGCCCGCGCCGACACCATCACAGTCACGCACTGGGGCTCGGCGTTCTACGGCGCGCCTTATGCGGTCGCGATGGCGAAGGGCTTCTTCAAGAAGCACGGTCTCGACATCACCGGCATCCTCACCTCGGCGGGCGGCGGCACCTCGGTGCGCAACACGCTCGCGGGCGACTTGCCGTTCGGCGAAGTCGCGCTGCCGGCGGCGATTCTGGCGATCAACTCCGGCCAGCCGCTGAAGATCATCGGCGGCGGCGTCGAGAGCATCGGCGACATTCTCTGGATCACGCAGCCCGACTCCAAGATTTCGTCGATCAAGGACCTCGTCGGCAAGAAGGTGAGCTTCACCTCGCCCGGCTCGGTCACCAACATGCTGATCCTGATGTGCCTGAAGGCCGCCAACATCGACCCGAAGGAAGTGAAGCTGCTGCCCGCGGGCGATATCGGCGCGAACCTCTCGGCCGTGATCAACAAGGCGGTCGATGCCGGCATGAACGGCGAGCCGCTCTGGTCGGAGAACAAGCACAAGGTCAAGCCGGCGTTCTGGACCAAAGACTGCTTCCCGCCCGAGATGACGCAGACGGTCGCGATCACGACCACCGAATTCGCGCAGACCGGCGGCGACAAGCTGCGTGCGATCATCGCGGCGCGGCGCGAGGGCGTCGAATACATCATCAAGAACCCGGACGAGTCCGCCGACATCGTCGCCAAGGCCTACAACGGCGACCCGAAGCTCTATCGAGAGGTGTTCAAGCACTTCGTCGAGATCAACTATTTCGGCGACGGACGGCTGAACTACAAAGGCATGGACCGCATGGCCGAGGGCATGCAGCTCGTCGGCACGCTGAAGGCCCCGCCCGACTGGAAGAAGATGGTCGATCCGTCGTTCCTGCCCAAGGACCTGATGCCCACGCAATGAATGCGGCGGCGGTGAACGCGAACGCCGCGCCGCACGCGGATGCGGCGGCCGTTCACGCGCGGCTCCGCGGCGTGACCCGCGTGTTCGAAGGCGCTCTCTCGGTGCACGCGCTCGGACCGCTCGATCTCGATCTTCGGCGCGGCGAGTTCTTCTCGGTGGTCGGCCCCTCGGGCTGCGGCAAATCCACCCTGATGGACCTGATCGCGGGCCTGAGCCCGCCGACGCAAGGCACGATCGCGTTCGAGGACAAGCCGGTCGCCGGCGAGGTGCCCGACGGCATTGGCGTCGTGTTCCAGGAGGACGCGTCGTTTCCGTGGCTCACCGTGCGCGACAACATCGCGTTCGGCTTGCGCCGCGCCGCTGTCGACGCGGCCGAAATCGAGCGGCGCGTCGACTACGTCATCGGCTTCATGGGCCTTCGTGAGTTCGCGACCGCGTATCCGGCGCAGCTCTCGGGCGGCATGCGCCAGCGTGTCTGCATCGCGCGCACCCTGGTGCTGCAGCCGCGGCTGATCCTGCTGGACGAGCCGTTCGGCGCGCTCGACCAGCAGACGCGGCTGCTGATGGGCGACGAAGTCCTGCGGCTGTGGCGCGAGACCGGCGCCACCGTCATGCTGATCACGCATGCGCTCGATGAGGCCGCGATGCTGTCCGACCGCGTCGGCGTGATGTCGGCGCGTCCGGGCCGTTTCATCGATACCCTCACCACGCACTGGCCGCGCGAGCGCGACAGCACCATCGTGGCCGATCCGGCCTTTGGCGCCGTGACGGCGCGGCTTTGGTCGCAGCTGCGCGGTGAATCGCTGAAAGCGATCGGGGCTAAAGGATGATTTGCTTTCTGCCCGAAAACCGTCATCCCGGCCGAGCGCAGCTCGAGCCGGGATCCATAGCCACGAAACCGTCGGTCAATCGAAAGATCCGTGTTTATGGATCCCGGATAGCCGCCTGCGGCGGCTTCCGGGATGACAGCCGGAGTGTGTTGTGACCCGCCCCGCCGCGATCTTGTGGACTCGCGTCGCCGTGATCGCCGGATCTGTCGTGCTGCTCGAAATCCTCTGCCGCACCCAGATCATCAATCCGCTCACGCTCATTCCGCCGAGCGAGATGGTGTCCGCGCTCTGGGACATGATCGTTTCGGGGAGGATCTGGGATGACCTCGCGCAGACGTTCTCCACTGTCGCGATCGCTTTCGTGCTGTCGGTCATCGTCGGTTTGGTCGTCGGTGCCATTATCCATGCGCTGCCGCGCGTGCGCCGCGCGGTCGATCCGCTGCTCGCATCCTATTACTCGATCCCGTTCTTCGTGTTCTATCCGCTGCTGATCGCGCTGTTCGGGCTCAATACGATTCCGCTGATCGTGATCGGCTTCGTGTTCGCGACCGCCGCGATGGTGATCTCGACGCTCAACGGTCTCGACCGCGTGCCGCGGGTGATGAGCAAGACCGCACGCGTGTTGCGCCTGAACCCGGCCAGCACCGTCTGGCGCGTCACGCTGCCGTCGGCGGCACCTTATCTGTTCACCGGGCTGAAGCTCGCGCTCGCCTATTCGTTCATCGGTGTGATCGCCGGCGAATTCATCCTTTCGGGCGGCGGCCTGGGGTTCTCGATCGCCTACGCGTACAACAACTTCGATAACCAGACGATGTACGCGCTGATGATGTTCGTGCTGGTGATCGCGATCATCATGAACGGCCTGCTGCATGTGTGGGAGCAGCGCTTGTTGCGGCGGAGGACGGGCGCATGACCGCGCAGCCCCGCGCATGGCTCTCGTTCGGAGGCCGGGCGCTCGACGGCCTCGTGATGCTCGCGCTGTTCGTCGCGATATGGCAGGGGCTTTACGAGTACGCGGGCGATTCCGCGATCACATCGCCGCTTACCACGCTGGGCTATGCGTCCTCGCTGGTGAAGACGTCGAGTTTCTGGACCCACGCGCAGGCGACGCTGGTCGCGTTCGCGTATTCGCTCGTGATCTCAATCGTCCTCGGCGTCGGGCTGGGCCTGGTGCTGGGGCTGCGGCGTTTCGCGGGTGATGTCGCCGAGCCGATCTTCGTTGCGCTCTACACCATCCCGAAGGTCACGCTCTATCCGCTGATCCTGCTGATCTTCGGCCTCGGTGTCTCCGCCAAGGTCGCGTTCGGCGTGATCCACGGCGTGATCCCGATCATCCTGTTCACCCTCAATGCCGTGAAAAACATCAATCCGGTGCTGCTGCGCACTGGGCGGGCGATGCGGCTCACGCCGTGGCAGACCACGACCACGGTGCTGGCGCCAGCCGTGATGCCGGAGCTGATCACCGGCGTGCGCGTCGGCTTCTCGCTGACGATGCTTGGCGTGCTGATCGGCGAGATGTTCGCCTCGCAACGCGGACTCGGCTTCCTGATCATCAATGGCATCAGCCTGCACAATGTGCGCATGACGACGGCGGTGATCCTGATCGTGGTGGTGTTCGCGATTGCGGCGAACGGGCTGCTGCTGTGGATCGACAAGCGGATGCCCCGGGCCTCGTAGCCTCGTAGCCCGGGTTGAGCGCACCGAACCCCGGGACCGGTCTCATGACAGCGACACTGCCCCGGCTTTCGCTTCGCTCAAGCCGGGCTACGTGCTGATTTGCTCGAGCATCTCGACCGGAAGTAACCCCTCACCCCGCCGGCTTCGGCGGCGACCCTCTCCCACAAGG
>JAXDNZ010000191.1:0-5191 GCA_034669185.1 Hyphomicrobiales bacterium | reverse complement strand
AATCATTGGCCGTAATCTCGACCTGCTGGTCAGGTTTTCGCCAGACCGGCCGCCTTCATCGCTTCGCCCATCTGGGCGTCGCCCTTCTCCATAAAGGTCGCGAATTGGGCCGCATTGCCCCACACCGTCCCAAAACCGCGATTGCTCATAAAATCCTTGAACTCCTTGGAGTCGTAGACCTTCTGCAGCGACGCGGTGAGTTTTGTAGCAACCTCGGGAGGCAGGCCCTTGGGACCGGCAATGCCGCGCCATGCGCCGGTCGCATAGTCGATGCCCATCGCCTCCTTCAGCGTCGCGACATCAGGGAATGTAGGGTTGCGGGCGGGCGCCATGATGGCGAGTGCGCGGGCCTTGCCGGCTTCGATGATCGCGCGCGCCTCCGGGATCGAGCAGGTGCAGAGGTCGAGCCCGCCTGCCGCAAGGTCCTGCATCGCGGGCGCGGCGCCGTTCGACGGCACCCAGCCGACCTGGTTGGCGGGAAGCCCCAGCGCCTTCATCCAGCCGACCAGCGCCAAATGCCAGATGCCGCCCTGGCCGGTGCCGGAGGCTTTCAGCTTGCCGGGAGGCGCCGCCTTGATGGCGTCGGCGAGCTCCTTGATGGTCTTGTGGGGTGAGGCAGCGCTGACCGAGATACCGGGCGGGTCCTCGTTCATCAGCGCGAGCGGCGTGTAGCTGCGCGGCGCCAGTTCGGTCAGCCCCTGCCAGTGCATCATCGAGATTTCGACCGTCAGCATGCCGATGGTGTAGCCATCCGGTGCCGCGCTCGCGATCGCCGAATGGCCGACCACGCCCGACCCCCCGGTACGGTTCACCACGTTGAACGGCTGGCCGAGATACTGCTCGAGCATCGCCGCGACGATGCGCGCGGTGGCGTCCGTGCCGCCGCCCGCGCCCCATGGCACGACCACGGTCACCGGACGGTTCGGATAGGTCTGCGCGAAGGCCGGCTTGAAGCCGAAGCCGGTGGCGGCCGCAGCGGCGGATGAAGCCGCGAATGCGCGGCGCGTCAGTTTTCTCATGTGCGTCTCCCCGGGATCATGCGGCTCGGCCGGCCGCCTCGTAACATGCTAGCGCCGCGCGCCGAGGAAGCAAGGAGAGGCGCGGCCGGTTCACGGTCGAACCGGAGAATAGCGATGCGCTGCATTGATGACAGCCGCATCGCAATCGAGGAGAACCGCGAGCGTGAGCGACCGGCGGAACCAAGAGGAGCGCGGCGGTCCGTCGGCCGCGCCTGCGCGAAAAGGCGAAGCCCTTGTTTGAGCGGATTTGAGCGGATCAGGGCTTCGCTCGGCGAGACCATCCCGCCGGCTTCCCTCCCAAGCGCCTCCACTGCGCTTTGACACGATCTGGAAGCCTGCTCCGGCCGAGACTGTTTTTCCGCCTCGGGCGGATGTTCTGGCTCGCCGGCGGGTTGCCGACAAAGACATTAATCCTCGCATTATCAATGGCTTAGCCCGTCGGCCGGACAATGACGCCGCTGCCTCAAGCCTCGTTAACAGTCGATAAATTTTCACTCCCCTGCGGCAGCGTGAATAGGGTATGATCTTGGCGGGTGGAAGGTGCGGGAGAATGTTCGCATGCGTCTAGCGCTCGCGACAGCCACCACGATTCTGTCCGTTTGCCTGTTCGCCCCCTTCAGCGCCAGCCGCGCGGCCGATCTCGAGTGGCAGGTGCAGAACCCGTTCCGCTTCTTCAAGAAGCCGACGGCGTTCGCCATGCACGAGAAGGCCTTCGAGGGCGCCCGTGGCAAGACAGACACGCTGCCGGCGAACATCGTGTGGCGCACCGAGCGCGCGCTCAACGATCCCGACTGTTCCGACAAATCGACGCCGGCGAAGTGCGCCAACACGGCGCGCAAAGGTTATGAGCGCTCGCGTCTCGGCTGGGCGGCGCAGACGCTCGATCAAGTCTGCTACGAGCGCAACTCGCGTCCGTTCCGCTATCCGGTCGTGTGCGAGCGGCAGTATTCCTGGGGCAGCACCAAGGAAGACTACATCCTGCCCGACGCGCACACGGTCGACATCGCCTTGTCGGCGGAGCGCCTTGCGGCGGCCGGCACCGGCGAGTGCACTTGGGTCGTCCAGCCGCGTGCGCCCGGCGCGAAGGGCGAGACCAAGAAACAGCTCTGCAAGGACAAGCTCGTCATCAAGCGCGTACCCTATTCGCGCGACGCCAAGCTCTCCGGCGTTTCGGTCAAGGTGACGCTGCCCGACGGACGCGAGCTGTCGGAAGACGTCACGGTGGAGGACGTGTTCGTGGTCGCGATGGGCGACTCGTTCATGTCCGGCGAGAGCAATCCCGACCGCCCGGTCACGTTCAGCGCCGCGCGCGAGATGATCTACGATCCCGTGATGGCGAACGCGCGCGAAGACAAGACCGCGCAGGCCAAGCCGCCGGCGGCGGCGAACAGCTTCGGCCTGGCGTCGACCGACGACCAGTTCGATCCGAAGAGCCTGCCGCGCCGCAAGATGGAAGACGAGGAGAAGGGCCTGATCTATCGCGCCTCGTCGGCCGAATTCCAGGCCGCTTTCGACAAGCGCGGCGCACAGTGGCTCTCGGCCGATTGCCATCGCTCGCAATACGGTTATCCGTTCCGCGTCGGCATCCAGATGACGCTTGAAAATCGCCATCGCGCGGTGACGCTGGTCAGCCTCGCGTGCTCGGGCGCCGAGGTCACCAACCTGTTCCTCGATCACGATGCGCGCGAGCGCACGAGCGAGCCCGGCGGCGCGAAGTCGCCGGCACAGCTCGATCAGCTCGCCGACCTGATTTGCCGCAGCGGCGCCAAGGGCCGCACCCAGGGCGCGAGCTACACGCTGCCGATGTACAAGAGCGGCAGCAGCTCGATCTCGCTGCAGACGATCGCCAAGCAGTGGTGTCCGCCGGACGCGCGCAAGCGCGCGATCGACCTGGTGCTGCTCTCGATCGGCGGCAATGATGTCGGCTTCGGCGCGCTCGCGATGTATGCGTCGACCGAAAGCGCGCGCGACCTGGCGCCGATCGCGAGCCTGATCGGCAGCGAGATCCGCTTCGGCCCGGAGGTCGCACGGCCCTATCTGGCGGTGCTCGACAAGCGCATCAAGGCGGTGCGCGACGCGCTCGTGGAAGGGTTCGGCGTCGAGCCGGCGCGCGTGTTGCAGAACGCCTATGAGCCGATCCAGTACGACGAGGTCGGCAGCTATTGCGGCGCGCTGCCGACGCTCGGCATGGACGTCCACCCCTCGCTGAAGGTGAGCAAGGCGCGCCTGCAGGAGGTTTCGGACTTCGCGAGCGAGCTGCAGAAGCGGCTCGAATGCGTGTCGTCGGCCAAGAGCCGGCGCGATTGCCCGGCCGGGCTTGCGACCGGCGCCGGGACGGGCTTCCGCTTCATCACCGAACATATCGCGGACTTCTCCAAGCGCGGCATCTGCGCGCGCGAGCCGACCCGCGTGCTGATCGACCAGATCGCGATGAAGATGCCGCGGCGCTCGAAGACCAACGACGGCTTCGAGCCCTATTCGCCCGCCGCGGCGCTGCCCTATGCGCACCGCTGGCGCCTGATCCACAATCCGAACGATGCGTTCCTCACCGCCAACACGCATCGCGAAGGCATCTCGCCGTTCGACATCCTCCAGCCCGCCTACGCGGCGCTCTATTCCGGCGCGTTCCACCCGACCGCCGAAGGCCACGCGATCGTCGCCGATCATGTGATGCGTCACGTTCGCGCGGTGCTCGACAAGGAGAAGAAGCCGGTCGTGGAGGGCCGGCTGAACTAACCGCCTTCCAGCGATCCGTTTTCGGCGCGCAAAGCTCAATCGCTATTTGGTCACCGGAACGTAGCGCACCTGCACGCCGGCCGGGTTCGCGGCGATCGTGCGCAGTAGCGCCAATGGATCGGGCGCGGAATCGAGCTCGCAGAAATCATTCGCGATTTTTCCGCCGCCGGCGCGAAACGCCGCCTGGTCGATCGCCTTGCATCCAAGACCCGTGATCACGCCTTCACCGTTGCGGATCTCGAGCACGCCGTAGGCATAGGCCTCGCCGCGCTTGAACTGGGCCTGGACCAGGAAGCGCTCGAAGCCGAGCGCGTGGAACGTGTAGATCTCGTCATTCTTCGGCTGGCCGGCTTCAGTCACTTCGCGGACCACCAGCGACTCGTCGGCCGTGAAGGCCGAAAGCCGCGCGTTCTTCTTCCACGGCGCGCGCGGATCCTCGCGCTCGTAGGTCTCGAACGTCGTGCCGGGGAGGAACGGCAGCACCCGGCTGTCGGGGCCAAGCAATGGCGCCTTGGAGGTGACACACCCGGCGAGCGCAATAAACGTCAACAGCGCAAGGCTGCGCAACACGGCTGCCACGACGTCCTCCCGATCACGATCGGCGAGGCTGCGCAGCGAATTGCAACCAAACAATGGCGCCTGTCACTCGAGCCGGTCTTCGTCGCCTTTTACGCGCGTGCCGCCGAACAGCCCCGCGCCCTCGGGTGAAAGAAAATCCTTGAAGTCCGTCCAGGCGACGAAGGCGGTGAGCGACCCCTCGGCATAAGGTCCGACCGCGTAGGGCGAGAAGTGGAAGGTGAGTCCGGAGGCCTTGCCGGCCTCGGTCGAGGGCGCGAGCGTGACGGGTCCGAGCTGGAGCAGGCTCGGCGTGATGTCTTTCAGCCAGTCGTCGGTATCGGGCGAGCCCTCGACCTCCAGGCCTTTGCGCTTCTTCTCGACGTGCACGGCGGCGCGCACGAGCTTCGCCATCGCCGCCATGGTCGCGCCGTTGTCGGCGGTCTCCTTGAAGAAGCCGCGGATGCTGATGCGTTTTTTCGCGTCGCGATCCCACAGGATCGTGTCGATGGATGTATTCGGATGCGCGCCACCGGTGAACGCGCCGTCCGTGCGAACCACGCTGATGTAGCGCCCGATCGCCGAGCGTTGCGTATAGCTGCGCGAATAATCGTAGCGGCGGCCGTCCTTGAAGGTGAGCGGATCGGCGCCCTTGCGCAGAATGTCGTCGGCCTCCGCCCTCCAGATCGCGGCCTCGCGCCGGCCTTCGGCGAGCAGATTGTCATAGAGGCCTGGATGGCCCCTAAGGGCGCTGTCGATCGATACCGTGATCTCGGCCGACTTCGATTTGGACGAGATGACAGGCTTCGGCTCGGCTGTCGCGGCGGCGGCCGTGAGAACAAGGCAAGCGGAGAGTGCGATGCCGAGATGCATCGCAATGG
>JAXDNZ010000190.1:0-4320 GCA_034669185.1 Hyphomicrobiales bacterium | reverse complement strand
TTACGACGCCAATTCCGGCAATGCCGCAATCGCCCGCGGCGAAGCTGATCTCGTCGCCTTCGGTGTGCCGTTCCTGGCCAATCCGGATCTGCCGGCACGCTACTGGAAGAACGCGCCGCTCAATGCGCCGGACCAAGCGACGTTCTATGCCGGCGAAGAGAAGGGCTACATCGATTATCCCACGCTGTCATAACGGCCTCGCCAGCTGCGCGCATCGGGTTCGCATTCGGAACGGGAGCAAAAAAATGAAACAGTCTTGTCATGAGCTGACGCTGACGAACGTGCTGGCCGACCCGATGGTGCGAACCGTCATGGCTGCCGATCGCGTCGATCCGCAGGAGCTCGCAGCCATGCTGGCTGCGGTGGCGCAGACGTTGAAGCCTTCGTCACAACGTTTGCCCGAGCGTGTCGCGCAATTCATCTGCACGAACTGAGCAACACGCCGCGGTTCACGTCTTCAATATCCCTTGTCGTGGCGAAGTCCTTCGCGCCACGCATCGCCGGACGGCTCCTTTCCCCCCGACGGGACCGTCCGGCGCTCCTTTTCAGTCCCGCACCACCACCAGCCGATCCGTCCCGGACTCGCCGCCCCAAGCCTCGCCTGGCCTTCCCAGCATCTGCCGCACGCTGGCGCCCCTCTTGTCGCTCGGGAAGGTCTCGTAGCGCTCTGCCACCGGATCGAAGCGCTGGATCGCGTTGGCGATCCAATCGGTCGCCCATACCCGATCCTTGTCGTCGACATAGACCGAGTAGGTGCTGCTCTTGCTCTGCGGCATCGGGTAATGCGTCCAGGTCTTCTTCGCCGGATCGTAGCGACCGATGCCGCCGGCGTTCCAGAAGCTCGCCCACAGCATGCCCTTCGAATCCGACCAGATGCGGCGCGGACCGACGCCCTTACGCGGCGGCTCGATGATCGTGGCGTTGCCGCTCTTGAGATCGACCTGCGCGATGTGGTCACCTGCGAGCGAGGCGTACCAGACGTCGCCGGTCGGCGTGGCCGTGATGCCGTAGGGACCGCTGCCACGCGGCGCGGCCCAGGCATCGACCTTGCCGCTGCTCGGAGCGACGCGGCCGTAGACGCCGCTCTGGCCGGTGAACCAGAGCGTGCCGCCGTTGTCGAAGACCAGCGTGTTGAGATTGGCGCGCGGGAACGCCGCCGGCAGCGGAAACAGTTTCACGACCTTCGTTGTCGGGTCGACGCGTGCGATTGCATTCTGCCCACCTTCCGTGAGCCATGCTGCGCCATCCGGTCCGATGATGACGCCATGCGGCGCCGCGCCCCGCCCAAGCGGAATCTTTTCAAGCTTGCCCGTCTTCGGATCGAACCGGCCGGCAAAGCCCTGCTGCTGGCCGCTGAACCAGACCGTGCCGTCCGGGGCGGGCGCGACGTCGTGCGGAAAGGACCCCGAGGGAAGCTGATAGTAGCTGACTTGCGCGGCCGGCGCGGCGGTGACGGCGAGAATAAGGACCGCGGCCGATGTGATGAGGCGACGGATCATGAGACTTCTCCGTTGCACAGGCTCCGCAGAAAGCAGTCACTCCGCCGCGTCGGCCCTATCCGGTGGCTTGGTCCAGCGATCGGCGGCAGAGTCGTCGGCCGCTTTGGCTTCGACCCACGTCGCGCCGCCGACCTGCTCGACGCGCTTCCAAAACGGCGCCCGGGTTTTCAGAAAATCCATCAGGAATTCGGCGGCTGCAAAGGCGTCCTGCCGGTGCGACGACGCGGTCACCACCAGCACGATGTCCTCGCCGGGCGCGATGCGGCCGTGGCGATGGATCACGGTCACGCCGAGCAGCGACCAGCGGCTCGCGGCGGTCTCGACATGCCGCACGATCTCGGCCTCGGCCATGCCGGGATAATGCTCGAGCGTGAGCGCCGCGATCGGCTTGCCGTTCTCGTCGCCACGACAGATGCCGGTGAAGGTGACAACGGCGCCGATGTCGCTGCGCCCACGCGTGAGCTTCGACGCTTCCGCGGCGGCATCGAAAGGCTCGCGCTGCAGACGGATGGTCGGGACCATGCGCGCCGGCTCCATCTTAAAAATCATCCGCCCGTCATCGGCGGGAAAAAGGCGATCTCGCGCGCGCCGGCGATCGCGGTTTCGGCCTTGACGTGAGCGCGATCGATGGCCGCGCGGATCACCTTGGGGTTTTCAAATGCATGCGCATATTCCTCACCGCGCCGGCTCAGCCACGCGATCAGTTCGCCGACGGTCGTCACGCCGGCCGGCAGGTCGACCTCTTCCTCCGGCCGGCCGATGCGCTCGCGCACCCACGCAAAATACAAAAGCTTCACGCTCAGTCCTCGATCAGGTGACGCATGCCGGCGCGGAAATAGTCCCAACCTGTATAGAGCGTCAGCACGGCCGACACCCAGAGCAGGGTCAGCCCGGTGGGCGTCACCACCGGCACGATCGCGTCGCCGGCGTCGCCGGCGAGCAGGAAGCCGATGGCGACGAGCTGCAGCGTCGTCTTCCATTTGGCGAGCTTCGTCACCTGCACCCGCACGTTCAATTCGGCGAGATATTCGCGCAATCCCGATACCAGAATCTCACGGCACAGGATGACGATGGCGGCCCACAGCGACCAGCCCCGGATGGTGCCGTCGGCGGCGAGCATCAGCAGGCAGGACGCGACTAGAAGCTTGTCGGCGATCGGATCGAGCATGCGCCCGAAGCTCGATTGCTGGCCCCAGCTGCGCGCGAAGTAGCCATCGAGAATATCGGTGACGCCGGCGGCGATGAAGATACCGAGCGCGAGCCAGCGCAGCCACTCCCCGCCCTGCAGGATGTCCTGCCAATACATGCAGGCGACCACCGCCGGGACCGCCACGATGCGCGCATAGGTGAGCAGGTTGGGGAGCGCAAAGGTACGCGTCTGCGCCGGTCTGGGTGTGACGGCTTCCATGAGTCGGAAGATAGCCCCCTTGCGTCGGGCCCAAAAGGCCCGATCGTCATTGTCACCTCGAATTGTGCAGGGCGCGGCGGCTTTATTGCGGCGTGATGACATTCGGCCGCGTTCATCCGGGCCGATCGTGGAAGAAATCGTAGATCTTGCGCGCGGTTTCGGCATTGACGCCCGCCACCTTGGCGAGATCGCCGAGCGAAGCACGCTCGATCGCCTTCAACGTTCCGAAATGCTGCAGCAGCGCGCGCTTGCGGGTCGGGCCGATGCCGGGGATTTCCTGCAGACCGGCCTCGCGGATGTCGCGGCGGCGGCGGGCGCGATGCGAGCCGACGGCGAAGCGGTGCGCCTCGTCGCGCAGCCGTTCGATGAAGTAGAGCAAAGGATCGCGCGGCTTGAGCTTGAACGGCTCGCGGCCCGGAACGAAGAAGGTCTCGCGGCCGGCGTCGCGGTCCGGTCCCTTGGCGATAGCGACCAGCGGTACGTCGGTGATGCCGAGCGCCGTGAGCGTCTCCTGTGCGGCGCTGAGCTGGCCGCGACCGCCGTCGATAATCACGAGGTCCGGCCAGGGAGATGCGACCTCGGCCTCCGCGTTGTCGGGTTCGGAGGTTTCGCCGACATCGAGCGGTGTTCCGCCGTTCTCGGGCGTCATGGCGACAATGTCGGCCAGCGACTGCGGCGCGCCGGCCGGCACGCGCGGCGCTTCGGCGATCAAACGCTTGAACCGACGCGTCAGCACCTCGCGCATCATGCCGAAGTCGTCGCCGGGTGCGAGATCGGCCGAGCGGATGTTGAACTTGCGATACTGGTTCTTCTGAAACCCCTCCTGTCCGGCGACGATCATGGCGCCGACGGCGTTGGTGCCCTGGATGTGGCTGTTGTCATAGACCTCGATGCGCCGCGGCAACCGCGACAACGCGAGACATTCCGCCAGCGCCGCCAGCAGCTTGCGCTGTGAGGAGGTGTCGGCGAGCTTGCGTCCAAGCGCCTCGCGCGCATTGGCGAGCGCGTGATCGACGAGCTCCTTCTTCTCGCCGCGGCGCGGCAGCAAGATTTCGACCTTGCGGTCGTTCTTGGCCGTGAGCGCCTGCGCCAGCAGCTCCTGCTCCTCGATCTCATGCGAAATGAGCACCAGCCGCGGAGCCGGCTTGTCGTCATAGAACTGGGCGAGGAAGGCGCCCAGCACCTCGCCGGGGCCGAACGAACGATCCGCTTTCGGGAAATAGGCGCGGTTGCCCCAGTTCTGGCCGGTGCGAAAGAAGAACACCTGCACGCTGAAGAACCCGCCAGCCTGGTGGACGGCGAACACATCGGCTTCCTCGACGTTGCGCGGGTTGATGCCCTGATGCGCCTGGATCGCGGACAGCGCGGCCAAGCGGTCGCGATAGATCGCGGCGCGCTCGAAATCGAGCGCCG
>JAXDNZ010000189.1:0-7037 GCA_034669185.1 Hyphomicrobiales bacterium | reverse complement strand
GACTCGCCCGACCTGGGCCAGGCTCGCGCAGTGCAAACGCTGCGCTCCGTGAAAGCCCGGACGCAACCGTAACAGTTCCGACGAATATCGGAGAGCGTCCGCGTATCGACCAGCGGTGTAATGAGCGACCGCAATCCCGCCCAGCATCATCGCCATCTCGGGATCGAGCGGGCTGAGCCGGATGGCGTCTTCGCCATGCGCGATCGCCGCACGGTCCTGCCCGGCAAAAGCCAGTCCGTGGCTGAGATAGCAGTGCGCCGCGGCCGAGTTTGGATTGAGGTCCACGGCACGCCGGAACGCCGCGATCGACTCCTCGGTGCGCCGTTCCATCATCGACGAATAGCCGAGCGCGATTTGCCCCCAAGGATCGCAGTCGTCGAGCGCGATCGCTCGGGCGATGTGCTGGCGGCCGGCGCGCAAGCCCTCGTTGCGATCGGTCCAGCCGTTGTGTGCGGCAAACACCAGGCAAAAACCAAGCAGGCTCCGCGCCGGGGCGTAGTCCGGGTAGGCTTCGACGGCCCGTCTGAGAGCATCGGTGGCAGCTTCGTTGTCGGAACGCGTCAGGCGCCAGACATGCGTCTGCGCCCGAGCCACGCGTTCCCAAGCCCCGAGATCGTCCGCGGAGCGCGACAATGCGCGGACGCCCTCCGCGGCCAGCAGGCGCGGCTCGGTCGCCGCGACGACACTGCTGGTGATCTCGTCCTGCACGGCGAAGATGTCGCCGAGCTCGCGATCGTAGCGTTCGGCCCAGTGGTGGACGCCGGTCGTGGCGTCGATGAGCTGCGCGCTGATGCGCAGCCGCCGGCCCGCGCGGCGCACGCTGCCTTCGAGCACGTAGCGCACGCCGAGCGCACGCGACACATCCTTCACGTCGACGGCCCGGCCCTTGTAGACGAAGCTCGAATTGCGCGCGATGACGAACAGCCAGCGGATGCGCGCGAGACCGGTGATGAGGTCTTCGGAGATGCCATCGGCGAAGTGCTCCTGATCGGGATCGTCGCTCATGTTGGCGAACGGCAGCACCGCGATCGAGGGGCGATCGGGAAACGGCAGCGCGGGACCCTTGTCGTCGGGCGGTGAATTCGCCGAGACCACCTTCCCGATGAACCGGTAGCCACGCCGATGCAGCGTTTCGATATAGCGCGGCTTGCGCGCATCGTCCCGAAGGGCTTTGCGGAGTTCCTGGATGCAGGTGACCAGCGCCGCGTCGCCGACCGTGGTTTCGGGCCAGATCGCCGCGAACAATTCCTCCTTGCCGACCACGTCGCCGGACCGCTCGGCGAGGTAGGACAACAGCGCCAGCGCCTTCGGCGTGAGGTGCACCTCGCGCGCGCCCGAGGTCAGCCCGCCGCGCGGCTCCAGCCGATAGCGCCCGAACGTAAGTGCCCGATCCGGCATCGATTTCTCCGCCGGCATGATAGCACGCGCCTCCCATGAAAATCCCGTTTCTCGCTTATGACTTTCGCTCGCAGCGCTCCTAGCCTCGACGGTGGCGTCGCGGAACGCGACGACGCGTCGGCCCGAGGCACCCCACGACGCCGGCACTCAAAAAAGGAGAGCGATGATGAAGACATCATTCGCGATGGCCATTGCAGCCACGGTTTCGCTGGCGCAGCCCGCCTTCGCGCAGACCGGCGACGCCAAGTTCGGACAGGTGCACTTCGAGACGTCGTGCAAGCCGGAGGCGCAGAAGCATTTCGACCGCGCGATGCTCTACCAGCATTCGTTCTGGTATCGCGCCTCGCAAATGGCGTTCGAGGACGCATTCAAGGCCGATCCCGAATGCGGCATCGCCCACTGGGGCATCGCATTAAGCCTTCTGTGGAACCCGCACGTGCCCACGCCGCCGAAGAATCTCGCCGACGGCGCGGCCGCGATCGCCAAGGCCAAAACCGTCGGTGCGAAAACGCAGCGCGAGCGCGACTACATGGACGCGCTCGCCGCCATGTATACGGATGCAGACAAGACCGGCCACCTTGCGCGCTCGCAGGCCTACGCCAAAGCGATGGAGCAGGTCGCGCAGCGTTATCCCGACGACGACGAAGCGCAAATCCATTACGCGCTCGCGCTCAACACCTCGGCGTCGCCCGCCGACAAGACCTATGCGAACCAGCTCAAAGGTGCGGCGATCCTGGAGCCGATCTTCCAACGCCAGCCGCAGCATCCCGGCGTCGCGCACTACCTCATTCACCTCTACGACTACCCGCCGATCGCCGAGAAGGGGCTCAATGCGGCGAGGCTCTACGCCAAGATCGCGCCGGGCGCCGCACATGCCCAGCACATGCCGTCGCATATCTTCACGCGGGTCGGTTACTGGGAGGAATCGATCGCCTCCAACATAGAAGCCGCGCGCGTCGCGAAAGAAGCGACCGACTTCCACGACCAGCTCCACTCCATGGACTATCTGGTCTACGCCTATCTCCAGCTTGGGCAGGACCAGAAGGCCAAGGCGGTGCTCGACGAGATGAGGACGGTCGCGGGCTTCACCGAGACGTTTCTCCCGGGGCCGTATGCACTCGCGGTTTCGCCGGCGCGCTACGCGATCGAGCGCGGCGATTGGAAGGCGGCCGGCGAATTGAGCGTTCGGCCGAGCCCGCTGCCCCACATCCAGGCGATGACGCATTTTGCACGCGCCTTGGGCGCTGCGCGGCTCGGCAAGCCGGAAGCCGCCCGGGCGGATATCGCCAAGCTGATCGAGTTACGCGACAAGCTCGTCGCGGCGAAAGATGGCTACTGGTCCGAACAGGTCGACATCCAGGTGAAAGTCGCATCTGCCTGGGTGCTCTATGCCGAAGGCAAGCACGGCGAGGCGCTCAAGGCGATGAGCGCGGCAGCCGACGCCGAAGACGCGACCGAAAAGCACCCGGTGACGCCGGGCGTGCCGAAACCGGCGCGCGAGCTCTACGGCGTCATGCTGCTCGAGCGCGCGATGCCGAAGGAGGCGCTCGCCGCCTTTGAGGCCGTGCTGAAGAAAGAACCCAACCGCCTCGGCGCCTACGCGGGCGCGGCTGCCGCCGCGCAAAAGTCCGGCGACACCGGCAAGGCGCGCCAGTACTCCGAGAAGGTCGTCGCGATCGCGGGCGGCGCGGACGACACCCGCACCGAGGTTGCCGGCGCACGCGCGTTCCTCAAGACGCAGTGAGGCTGGTGCCGTGAGAGCGCTCTTTGCGCTGGTCTTGCTGGGTGCTCTCGCGGCCCCCGCGGCGGCCGCGGAGCCGCGAGACGTCATCGGCTATGCGGGCGTGCTCGGCGAATGGGAGCTGATCGCAACCGTCGCGGCGACCGCGTCGCCGGACGCTCAGGAATTCTCCGGACCCGCGACCATGACACATGTCGGTGTTTGCACGCGGGACGGCCCGGAGCGCAAGAGTGGCGAGATCACGATCAAGCTCTCCGCCTCGCATCTCAACGCAACGCTGTCCTTCGACGGCGTGGCGTGCACCTACCGTGCGACGCTGTCCGACGCCTACAAGGGAAAGATGACGTGTCCGGACCGGCCTGCGCTGCCGCTCACGCTCTGGCTTAGATAATGTAGCCCGGGTTGAGCGGAGCGAAACCCGGGACCGGCCGAGCCAACCGGAACAAGATCCCGGCTTTCGCGATGCTCAAGCCGGGCTACGGCTACTGCCATAGTCTCGGCTAGCCCCGCACCAGCCACACCAGGATCACACCGAGGACCGCGGAGGCGACGCCGACAATGCGCAGCGGGCCGTCGGCGGTCTCGAGCACATGCGCCATCGCGCGCTTCGCGGCGCCGGGGCTGGCGGCGAAGATGAGCCCCTCGATCACGAACACGAGGCCGATCGCGACGATGAAATCCGCCATGGGGGAAACCAAAGGACGCCGCGGGCGGGCCCCGCGGCGCAGAACTTACACTACTTCTTGGCGTCTTCCCTCGGCCTGCCGGCGGGGTCGGCGAAGTAGCGGAAGAAGTCCGAGTCGGGCTTGAGCACCATGCGCGTGTCGGTGTGCTTCAAGCCCATCTCGTAGGCCTGCATCGAGCGGTAGAAGGCGAAGAAGTCCGGATCGCGCGTGAAGGCCTCGGCGAAGATGCGGTTGCGCTCCGCATCGCCCTCGCCGCGCGTCTGTTCGGCCTTGGACTGCGCCTCGGCGATCAGCACGGTGACGTCGCGGTCGGCGCGGGCGCGGATCTCCTGGCTGCGCTGCGAGCCGTTGGCGCGCAGCTCCGCCGCCTCGCGCTGGCGCTCGGTCTGCATGCGCTGGTAGACCGCCTGGCTGTTCTGCTCCGGCAGGTCGGCGCGGCGGATGCGCACGTCCACGATGGTAATGCCGAAGGCGTCGGCCTCGCGGTTCACCTGCTCGCGCACGCGCGCCATCAGTTGCGCCCGCTGGTCGCGCACGACATGCGTCAGGGTCGCCTCGCCGAGCACGCGGCGCAGCGCCGCGTTGAGCAGCGTCGAGAGCCGCGAGTTCGCGCCTTCGATCGAACCGACCGCCTGATAGAACTTCAGCGCGTCCTTGATGCGGTAGCGCGCGAAGGCATCGACCACGAGCCGCTTCTGGTCCGACGCGATCACTTCCTGCGCGGAGTTCTCCAGATCGAGGATGCGCTTGTCGACGTAGATGACGCTGTCGATCAGCGGGACCTTGAAGTTCAGGCCCGGATCGGTGACGACGCGCACCGGCTGGCCGAGGCGCACCACGAGCGCGAGACGCGTCTGGTGCACGGTAAACAGCGAGCCGTAGCCGATGATGGCGAGAACGACCACGAGGACGAGGAGCACGCCGCCGGCGAGACCGAGTTTCATTGTTTTGCCCCCGCCGCCGGCGCGGGACGCCGCGTCATCTCGTTGAGCGGCAGCACCGGCACGACGCCGGTGTTGGCGCCCGGCGTGCTGCCGGAATCCAGGATGATCTTGTCGGTGCCGCCGAACACGCGCTCCATCGTCTCGAGATAGATGCGCTGGCGCGTGACGTCCGGCGCCTTCTTGTATTCGTCGTAGACCTTGATGAAACGTGACGCGCCGCCGCGCGCTTCGGCCACCGTCTGCTCGCGATAGGCCTCGGCCTGCTGGGTGAAGGCCGCCGCGCGTCCGCGCGCTTCCGGCACCACGCGGTTCGCATAGGTCTGCGCTTCATTCTGCGCGCGCTCGAGGTCGGCGCGCGCGGCCTGGACGTCGCGGAACGAGTCGATCACCTGCGCGGGCGGATCGACCTTCTGCATCTGGACTTGCGTCACCTGGATGCCGGCGTCGTAGCTGTCGAGCGTCTTCTGCATCAGCTCCTGCACAGGGACCTCGATGTTCTGGCGCAGCAGGATCGGCTGGATCTCAGAGCGGCCGACCACCTCGCGCATCGCGCTCTCGGCCACCGCCTTCACGGTCCCTTCCGGATTCTGGATGTTGAACAGGTACTCGCCGGCGCCGCCGGTCTTGACCAGCCAGAACACCGACACGTCGACGTCGACGATGTTCTCGTCGCCGGTGAGCATCAGGCTCTCCTCCGGCACGTCGCGCATGGTGTTGCCGCGGCGCGGGTCCTCGATCAACCGCATGCCGATGTCGATGCGCTTGACGCGGGTGACCGTCGGGGTGAGCACGGTCTCGACCGGATATGGCAGGTGGTAGTTCAGGCCGGGCTTGGCATCGCGCACGTATTGGCCGAAGCGCAGCACCACGCCGAGCTCGTCGGGCGCGACCTGGAAAAACCCCGACCCGCCCCAGATCACCAGCGCTGCGAGCGCGATCAGCACGATGCCGCGGCCGCCGAGTCCGCCGCCAGGCAGCACGCTCTTGAGCTTGTCCTGGCCGCGCCGCAGCAGATCTTCGAGGTCGGGCGGTGTGGGTCCCGACGATTGCGGCCCCGAGCCCCATGGCCCTTTGGTGTTGCCGCCCGAGCCCCAGGGACCGCCGCCTTGATTGCTCCATGGCATAGTGAGACGTCTCCTGCCCGGCGAATCCGTTGCGTCCGGGCGCGCGTGTTCTGGCCGGGTTATATGGGACCGCCCGGTTCCTTTCAACGCAATGCAGCGCTGTGGCCGAAAGTCGCGCCACAATCGTCAAACGCGCAGGTAAGTGACCGTTTCGAAGCCACAATCGTCGCCGGGACCGGCCGCGTGGGCCTCGCGCGCGGTTTCCCGCCAGACCGCGGGATCAATCGCCGGGAAAAAGGCGTCTCCCTCCGGCGCCATGTGCACTTGGGTGATCTCGAGCCGGCCCGCAAGCGGCACCGCCTGTGCGTAGATATCGGCGCCGCCGATCACCATGATGTCGGCGCTGCCGGATTGCGCATCGGCGCGCCGCAGCGCATCGCCGCGCGCGGCCTCCAGCGCGGTCTCGAAGCTGCGCGCCACCAGTGCGCCTCCCGCGGTGAACGCCGGATCCCGGCTCACCACGATGTTGGTGCGCCCCGGCAGCGGCCTCACCTGGAGCGACAGCCAGGTCTTGCGCCCCATCACGACCGGCTTGCCCATCGTCAGCGCGCGGAAATGCGCCATGTCGGACTTGAGCCGCCACGGCATCGTGCCGCCGCGGCCGATGACGCCGTTCTCCGCGACGGCGGCGACGAGGATCAGAGTGACTGGCATGGAGGCGTACCCGACTTCAACGGCGGCGACCCGGCGCGGCAACGCATTGTGCTCCGGCGGCGGGAGAGTCGCCATCGGTCGGACCACGTTGCTAAATTTCCGGTTTGCAATTTAGAATAAGGTTCCCCGGGGGCAACCGGTGTCATGCGCAGCGTGCGACATAGCCTGGCGATAGTGGGCGCGCTCCTTGCGTCGTTCATCGTCTGCACATCGGTTCTTTCGGCTGCGGAGCCCACGCCGCCTGTGGCCTATGATCGCATCGCGGCATGCCTTGCGGAAGGAAAGGAGGTCGTTCTCACCAAGACAGGTAGTCTCTGCGTGCCGTACCGTACAGCGGCCGATACCGAGAAGTACGTGGCCTACGATGTCGCATTTCACGTCGACACGGTTGAGATCTGCAAGTCAGCAACGGATTGGCGCCGCCTGAACAGCGATACCATCAGGCTGCTGGCGGCCAACAAGAGCGCACCGGTTGCGGCCCAGGGAATCC
>JAXDNZ010000188.1:0-6690 GCA_034669185.1 Hyphomicrobiales bacterium | reverse complement strand
TTCATCTTCATCACCGTGCTGCTCGACATGCTGGCGCTCGGCATCATCATTCCGGTGCTGCCGGGTCTCGTGGTCGGATTCATGGGCGGCGACACCGCGGGCTCGGCCGAAGTACTCGGCGTGTTCGGCACCGCCTGGGCGCTGATGCAGTTCCTGGTTTCGCCGGTCCTCGGCGCGTTGTCGGACCGCTTTGGACGTCGTCCGGTGATCCTGATCTCGTGCCTCGGCCTCGGCCTCGATTACATCCTGATGGCGCTCGCGCCGTCGCTGGCGTGGCTGTTCGTCGGGCGTGTGATCTCCGGCATCACGGCGGCGAGCATCTCGACCGGATTTGCCTATGTGGCCGACGTGACGCCGCCCGAGCAGCGCGCGGCGCGCTTCGGCATGCTCGGCGTCGCATTCGGCGCAGGTTTCGTGCTCGGACCGGCGATCGGCGGACTGACCGGCGCGATCGATCCGCGCCTGCCGTTCTGGATCGCGGCCGCTTTGAGCCTTGCGAACGCGCTGTACGGCTGGCTCGTCCTGCCGGAATCGCTTCCGCCGAAATCCCGCATGGCGTTCTCGTGGCGCCGCGCCAGTCCGGTCGGCTCGCTCAGGCTGTTGCGCTCGCATCGCGAGCTGTTCGGCCTTGCCGGCATCAACTTTCTCGACAGCCTCGCGCATGCGGTGCTGCCGAGCATGGCGGTGTTGTACATGCTCTATCGCTACGGCTGGGATGAGCGCGCCGTCGGTTTCGTGATGGCGGGCGTCGGGTTATGCTCGATCCTGGTGCAGGGCGGATTGATCGGCCCGGTGGTCCGGCGGTTCGGCGAGCGCCGCGCGCTGATTGTCGGGCTGCTGTTCGGCGCGGCGGGGTTTTTCGTCTACGGCATTGCGGCGACCGGCCTGATCTTTCTCATCGGCGTTCCGCTGATGGCGCTGTGGGGTTTCGCCAACGCGGCGGCGCTCGGCCTGATGAGCCGCCATGTGGGCGCCGACGAGCAAGGCCAGCTCCAGGGCGCCAATCAGAGCCTCCAGGGGATCGCCAACATGATCGGCCCGGGCCTGTTTGCGCTGTCGTTTTCGCTCGCGATCCGTCCGGAGCTCGGCACCCATCTCCCGGGCACGCCGTTCCTGCTCGCGGCGCTGCTGGTCTTGGTGGCTTTGGCGATTGCGTGGCGCGCGACGCGGCGCTGATTCACCGTCCGGCAGGGATTTCGAATCGGGTGTCACCTGCCGGCATCACTGCGCGGGAAATCAGAACGGCGACGGGTTGTCCGTCCTCCGGCGGGCGCTAGACTGAGGCGGGTTGTCCGTCTCCGGCAGGCGCCAGACCGGGGCAGTGGGGCCATTGAACGTGGACGCGTCGAGGCAAACTCAAGTCGGGCGCCGGCTCATCGGCTGGATCATCGCCTACGCGTTCGTGCTTCACGCCGTGCTTGCCGGCATCGTCGCGGCTCAGCTCGCCGCTGGCGCGGGCTCGCCTGGGTTCGAGCTGTGTCTCACTCATCCGGACGGCACACCCGCACCCGCACAGGGCCAGCACAAGCACGCCCAGTGCGCGCTGCATTGTACGGCGTTCTTGGGCTTTGCAGCGCTCGCGCTGCCGCTGCTCGCTTTCGTCTTCCCGCTCCGCCCGGTCGACTATGTGCGAAGGCCCGGCGTCCATACTGCACTCGGCTTTGCCTGCCGCGCCGGAAGGAGCCGCGCACCTCCATTGCCTGCCTGATCGATCGCTTTGATCCGGCGCTTCGCGCGAAGCGCTGTCAGGTTTGCGATGGAGAACCGCAATGGACTGCAGACTTATTCCGCTTTTGGTCGGCGCTTGCGCGTTGACCGCACCCGCTTTGGCACATCACCCGGGTGGCACGTCAAATACCGGCGGCGCCGGACCGGTCACCACGATCTCGGCCTCCACGCTCGAGGCCGGCCACGGCGCGGTCGCGTTTCTTTACGAGTACATCGCGTTCGGCGGCCTCGGAGACCGCGACCTCATCGATGCCGCCGGCAAGCACGTCCACGCGCACAGCATCGGCACGATCCAGAGCGCCATCGCGAGCGCCGCCTACGGGATCACGGACGACGTCATGGTGTCGGTTCGTCTCCCCTGGGTGAACCGTACCGGCATCCGCGAAGGCCATCATTCGCATCTGCCGGGTGGCGTCGTCAGCAACACGGTGGACGACCGCGGCGACGCATCGGGGATCGGCGATGTCACGATCCTCGGGCAATGGCGCTTCCTCAACAACAGGACCACCCGCACCGAGGCGGCGTTCCTGTTCGGCGTGAAAGCGCCGACCGGCGCAACGAACCGGATCGATCGGCAAGGCGCGTTGTTCGAAGCCGAGTTCCAGCCGGGCTCGGGCTCGCTGGATCTCCTCCTCGGAGCTGCGTTCACACAGCGTTTCGGCGCTTGGTCGTTCGATGCCAACGTGCTCGGCGTGATCGTGGGGCGCGGCACGCAGGACACCAAGCTCGGCGACCGCCTCCTCTACAACGCAGCGCTGTCGTACCGGCTGATCGGTTACACGGCGCCCGTGCAGCAGGCCGGCTTGCCGTCATCTGCGCTCGCGCACGGGCCCGTGCCGCACCGGCATGAGCATCCGCTGGACAAGATTCCGGCGCCGCCGCAATGGACGGTCGATGCGATCCTGGAGCTGAACGGCGAGTGGCATGATTACGACACGGTCGCGGGAGTGGGAGACCCGAACTCCGGCGGTCATGTCGTCTTGCTGTCGCCGGGACTGCGCATCGCGCGCGGGGCCTTCTCCGGTTTTGCATCGTTCGGCATCCCGATCGTCAACGACATGAACGGGCTGCAATCGAAGACCCGTTACCGGGCGCTGACCGGCATCGCCTTTGCGTTTTGATGGAGCAAGATCATGAGCATCGCTTCATGCGCCACGCGCGCGGGCGGTCCAGCACCGGCTAGCCCGGCGGCGTCCAGTAGAGGAATTTCTTGACGCGATAACTATAGAGCGTGCCGGTCTCGGTGTAGGCGGGCAGGCAGAGATCGACGATCTTCTCGGCGACGTTCTCCGGCGTATCGAGCGTCATCGGGTCCTCGCCCGGCATCGCGGTCGCGCGCATGCGCGTGCGGATCGGCCCGGGATTGAAGATGTTGACGCGCAACGCCGTGCTCGCGGTCTCGGCGGCGTAAATGCGCGCCATCAGCTCGACCGCGGCTTTGGAAACCGAGTAGGGGCCCCAATAGGCCATCGCGACCCACGCCGCGCCCGAGGTGAGGAACACCGCGCGCCCGGCATCGGACTTCTGCAGCAGCGGATCGAGCGAGCGGATCAGCCGGTAATTGGCGGTGACGTTCACCGCCATCACGTCATCCCAAACCTTCGGCTCGACATGGCCGAGCGGCGAGAGCGCGCCGAGCAGGCCGGCGTTTGCGACCAGCACGTCGAGCTTGCCGTAGCGCTGGTGCAGCGTCGCGCCGAGCCGGTCGATGCCGTCGTAGTCCTTCAGATCGAGCGGCACGAGCGTCGCCGAGCCGCCCGCCTGCTTGATGGCGTCGTCGAGCTCTTCAAGGCCCCCGACCGTGCGGGCGATCGCGACCACGTGCGCACCGGCTTTGGCGAGTGCGAGCGCGGTCGCACGGCCGATGCCGCGCGAGGCGCCGGTGACGACCGCGATGCGATCGGACAGCGGCTTCGCCATGATGGACGTCAGCTCGCCTCGGCGAGCAGCGACAACTGCCGTGGCTGGTGGTCGCGCGCCGTGATGTCGGTCAGCGGCGTCGGGTAGTCGCCGGTGAAGCAATGATCGGTGAATTGCGGCCGGTCGGGATCGCGCCGCTCGTAGCCCATCGAGCGGTAGATACCCTCGACGGAGAGGAATGCGAGCGTATCGGCGCCGATGATCTGTCGCATCTCCTCGATGGTGTGGGTCGCGGCGAGCAGCTTTTCGCGCTCCGGCGTGTCGATGCCGTAATAGTCCGGGTGCGTGATCGGCGGCGAGGCGATGCGGAAGTGGACTTCGGTCGCGCCCGCGTCGCGCATCATCTGCACGATCTTGGTCGAGGTCGTGCCGCGCACGATCGAGTCGTCGACCAGCACGATGCGCTTGCCATTGACCACCGCGCGGTTGGCCGAGTGCTTCAGCCGGACACCGAGCTGGCGGATCTGCTGCGTCGGCTCGATGAACGTGCGCCCGACATAGTGATTGCGGATGATGCCGAGCTCGTAGGGGATGCCGGACGCCTGCGAATAGCCGATCGCGGCCGGCACGCCGGAATCGGGCACCGGCACGATCACGTCGGCCGCCGCCGGGGCCTCGCGCGCGAGCTGAGCGCCCATGGTCTTGCGCACGTCGTAGACGGCGCGGCCGCCGACGACCGAGTCCGGGCGGGCGAAGTAAACGTATTCGAAGATGCAAGGCCGCGCCGCCATTTCGGGGAACGGCTTCTGGCAGTGCATCCCCTTGTCGTCGAACACCACGACCTCGCCGTTCTCGACGTCGCGCACATAGCGCGCACCGATGATGTCGAGCGCGCAGGTCTCCGAGGCGAGAATCGGACAGCCGTTGAGATCGCCGATCACCAGCGGGCGGATGCCGAGCGGATCGCGCGCACCGACGAGCTTCTTGTTGGTGAGCCCGACGAACGAATAGGCGCCCTCGATCTGGCGCAGTCCGTCGATGAAACGGTCGATGAAGCGGTTGCGCAGCGATTTCGCGACGAGGTGCAGGATCACCTCGGTATCGCTGGTGGATTGCATGATTGCGCCTTCGCGCACGAGCTGCTTGCGCAAAGTCAGGCCGTTGGTGAGGTTGCCGTTGTGACCGACCGCGAAGCCGCCGCCGTCGAGCTCGCAGAACAGCGGCTGAACGTTGCGCAGGATGGTTTCGCCCGTCGTCGAATAGCGAACGTGCCCGACCGCGATGTGGCCGGGCAGCTTGGCGATCACTTCGGCGCGCGAGAACGCGTCGCCGACCAGGCCCATGCGGCGCTCGGAATGGAACCGGGCTCCGTCGTAGGAAACGATGCCGGCGGCCTCCTGACCGCGATGCTGGAGCGCATGCAGGCCGAGCGCCGTGATCGCGGCGGCATCGGGATGGCCGAAAATGCCGAAGACGCCGCACTCCTCGCGCAGCCGATCCGCGTCGAGATCGAGGCGATCGGGAAGGCCGTCGGATTGGTCCATCGTCTCGCCTTTCGGGCCGAGGCCAAGGGTTTTCGCTATTTCGCCTGCGTCGCGACGCGCTCAAGCGCCGGTCCGCGATCGGATCGGTCGCCCTGTGGATTATCCGGGTCCTGGTCTTCCGGCCGCGGCCGCTTCAACCGCTTCAAGATGGTGGTTTCGGGGTCTTCCGGCAACTGAGCTTTCAGCCATTCTCCGGTACCCTTAAGGACGACTTTCGATTTGGCATTCTTGACCCAGTCGGGCTGGCGCGCCTCGGGTTGCACCAGCCAATCGAAGAACAGGAATGCCACGACCACGATCAACAGGCCGCGCGCGAGCCCGAACAGGAACCCGAGGGTGCGGTCGAGCGCGCCGACCCGGCTGTCGAGGATCATGTCCGAGATCTTGATGGTGATGACGGACACGACGAGCAGCGTGCCCAGGAACGCGATGCCGATCGCCGCCGCCGAGGCGACGATGTCGTTGGTGACATACTGGAGTGCGATCGGCTTGAGCCTGGGGAAGGCCCAGACCGTGACAATGGCAGCGGCGGCCCACGACGCGATCGAGAGCACCTCGCGCATGAAGCCGCGGACCATCGCGAGCAGCGCCGAAATCAGCATGACGACCAACAGGATGATATCCAGCAACGTGATCGGCATCTGCTCGTCGGACTCGCCTCAAGCGGCGCGGCCCCGTGCCGAGGCCGCTGGAATCGGAGAAGGGCGCCAGCGCGGCACGTGTATAGCGGGCGCGGTTGCCCGCGTCACCCGTCTTGTCCGGCGACGCGGATCGGGCTGCCGCGCCCGCGTGTTCCCGTGACCGCGATCCCGGCGACCAGGTCGTGCAGCGAATCGATGGCCGTGAGCGACATCTCGGCGCCGGCTTCTCGCGCGGCCTCTGGGGCGAAAGCGCGCGTGAAGCCGAGCTTGGCGGCTTCCTTGAGGCGGGCCGCCGCCTGCGCGACGGGGCGGATTGCCCCGGAAAGGGACACCTCGCCGAAATAGACCGCTTCGGCCGGCAGCGATGCGCCCGAGAGCGACGAGACGAGCGCGGCGGCGGCCGCGAGATCGGCGGCCGGCTCGTTGATGCGCAGGCCGCCCGCGACGTTGAGATAGACGTCGTGGCTGCTGAGCCGCACGCCGCAATGCGCTTCGAGCACGGCGAGCACCATCGCGAGACGGCTCTGATCCCAGCCGACGACCGCGCGGCGTGGCGTGCCGAGCGAGGTGGGCGCGACCAGCGCCTGGAACTCGACCAGCAACGGCCGCGTCCCCTCGATGCCGGCGAACACCGCGGTGCCGGGCGAGCCGAGGTCGCGCTCGGAAATGAACAGCTCCGACGGGTTGGGCACTTCGCGCAAGCCCGAGCCGGTCATCTCGAACACGCCGATCTCGTCGGTCGGCCCGAACCGGTTTTTCACCGCGCGCAGGATGCGGAACTGGTGCGAGCCTTCGCCTTCGAAGGAGAGCACCGCATCGACCATGTGCTCGACGACGCGGGGGCCGGCGATCTGCCCATCCTTGGTTACATGCCCGACCAGGATGATGCTTGCGCCGGATCGCTTCGCAAAACGGAT
>JAXDNZ010000187.1:0-6798 GCA_034669185.1 Hyphomicrobiales bacterium | reverse complement strand
GTCGCCGTCGGCTGGCTCGCGGTGGTGCTCGCGCTGACCTTCGTCTCGCCACCCGGCAAGGCGATGGCGGTCATCGGCCCGCCCTCGCTCACCTTCGCGGCGATAAGCAAAGCCAACGGCCGTATCGTGTCGGCGAGCGATTACGTCACCATCGCGCGGTCGGACGATGCCGGTTTTGTCGCGCATCTCTACGCCGCGGGGGCGTTGCTGGTGCTCGATGCCGAGCAGGCCGGCGGCTGCACCGGTGTGCCGTCGCGGCGCATGACGGCGAAGCTCTGATCGCCGCGCCGCGCGACGTTACGAGGCGTATTTCTGATAGAACGTGTTGGTGAACAGTCCGGCGGGATCGTATTTTCGTTTCGCCGCGAAGAAATCGTTGATCTGCGGATAGGACCGCTGCAACTGATCGCCTGAATAGTACAGCTGGTAGGGCAGGAAGAACCGGCCCTTGTGCGCGATCGTCAGGTCGATCAGGTCCTCGGTCGTCTTCTTCATCCGGCGATTGCCGTCGTCGTCGGTGCTCTGATTGATGTACAGCACGACGGAAAACGCCGGCTCCGGCGCATAGGTGAGGAAGTTGTTCTCCTGATGCACGATGCGGACCGAGGCGTTCAGCACGTTGGTCTTGTTGTCGGTCAGCACCTTGCGCAATCCGTCGACGAACGGCACGAACTGGCCGCGCGGAATGAAATACTCGTGCAGGATATCGGTCTCGTCAGGCAACGCGTTGCGCAGGTACGGCACCGAGTCGTGCATCGGATCGTTGCGGCTGACCAGACACGCCTCCGCCGACCCGATCGCCTGCGCGCGCGTGACCGTGCAGGTCTCCATCCGGTGCTCGATGTGCTTCTCCGAGAACCACTTCATTTCCTGGAAGAAGGGACCTCGCTTCGACAGGTTGATGGTCAGGCGCCGCAGCTTGGTGCCGCGCGGCTCGCCAAGCGGCTTGCGCTGGGCGTCGGTACCGTCGGCCTTGGTGTAGCTGTAGAGCAGCATCTCGCGCAGGAACGTGCTCGGCGCGGTCGAGAGATGCCCGTACATCAGCGCGACATTGGAGTCTTTTTCGATCCGGTCGGCGAACAGCGCCGGGAATTCCTTGTAGTCGAGCACGCGGCGCCCGGTCTGGTAGACCAGGTTGTCCGCGATGGTGAGCTCGGCCTCGACGATCACGCCGAACAGGCCGTAGCCGCCGACCACCAGTTCGAACAGTTCCCTGTTTTCGGTGGGTGAAGCCGTTTGCAGCGAACCGTCCGCCAGCATCACGCGCATCGATTTGATCGACTTGGCCATCGCGCCGGCCTGATGGTCCATGCCGTGGGCATTGACCGAGATCGAGCCGCCGACCGTGAAGATATCGGTCGATTGCATGGCCTGGACGGCGAAACGCGGGTGCAGCACGTTCTGGATGTCGTGCCACGTCGCGCCCGGCTGAACCGTGACGGTCTTTGCGGCTTCGTTGAGCACGATCTTGTTGAACGCCCGCATGTCCAGCACGATCCCGCCCTTGCGGAAGGCATGCCCGCCCATGCTGTGTCGCACGCCCGCCGATGTGATCGACAGCTTGTGCTCGCGCGCGAAAGCCAGCGTCCGTGCGATGTCGTCGATACTGCGGACCTCGACGATGCCGTAGATCTCGGTCCTGTTGAGACAGCTTGCGTCGTTGATGCTGCCGCCGAGCTGGGACCATGTCACATCGGCGAGCGGCGCGATCGCCCTGACCCGGTCGAGGTCGAGGCCGCCCTGCTCGCTGCCTGCGGGGGCCGGGCGGCAGTCCTTTTCGCCGACCGGGTCGGCGGCGAGCACCGCAAGCTTGCGGAAGCCGAAGATGCCGAACGCCGCGAGCAGGATCGCCGCCGCCGAAACGCCGGCTTTGAAAGTTCGGGAACGCTGTGACATCCGGCCGCTTTCCGTAGACCCGGCAAGCTAGTCATGCAGTTCTAATACGCCGTTAACCCGCCACCCTCCGGCGGCTTGCCCCCGGGGCGCACCGTCGAACACGACATCGGTCACTTCTTCATCGCCTCGATTTTCATTCTGGCCAAATCGGCAAATGCGCAGTTCGGGAAACGCTTGAGGTGGTCCAGATAGGCGGCGACGCTGCCAATCGTCTCGACGCTCTTCCAATGGACCTCGGAGAAGGCGCAGTCGGCCGCGGCCGTCGGCGGGACCGGCGCTGGCGCAGGGGCTGGAGCCGCGGCGGGCGGCGGAGCGACAGCGGGCGTCGCCGCCGCCACAGGCGCCAGCCCATAGCGTGCGAAGACGTCGGCGATGTCGCCCTCGATGGTCTTCGCGGCCGCGAGGTCGGCATTGCCGCTGGTCGCGTCGCCCCGCTTCAGCTTGATCAGGCCGCGGATGAAGAGCGCGGGCGCGAGCCCGGGCTTATGCCTCAGTGCGGTGTCGAGGTCTGCCATTGCATCGTCGAGTCTTTCCAGCCGGAAATTGACGAAGCCGCGGCTCTGCAGAGTGGCGGCATCGTTGGGCTTGAGCCGCAGCGCCTGAACGCAGTCAGCCAGCGCGAGCTCCAGGTCGCGGTTCGCGGCGGCACGTCCATAGCAACGGATTTGGTAATTTTCGGCGGTCGGCGCCAGCCGAATGGCCAGGTTGTAGTCGTTGATGGCGCGATCGTGGTCACCCTCGCGGCGGAAGACGGCCGCCCGTCTGGCGATAACGTCCTGATCGTTCGGCTTGAGCTTGAGCGCCTCGCTGTAGTCGGCAATTGCATTGGTGAAGTCTTTCAGGGAGTCCCACTCCTGGGCGCGATTGATGTAGGCGGTGGCGAGATCTTCCGGCGACAGGTTCGAATCGATCAGCGACGTGCAGCGGCGGATGCGTTCTTCGGATGTGCCCAGAGTGTCGCTACCGCAGTAATTCCAGTCGGTTGATGACCCGCCGGAGTAGGACGGCTGCGGCCGTGCCTGCGGCCGCGTTCGCGGACACTGGTTCACGCATGCGCTGAAGCGCCCGGGGTGGTCGCCATAGTCGCGATCACAGGCAGCACGGCACGCGGCCGTCTGGGCGGAGAGCTCGTTCGAGGCCAGACCTGCAAGCAAGACGACTGCGATGAAAGCCAAACGTCGCATACCCTGTCGCAACAGCATTCCCCTGAGCTCCCCACCTGGCGCCGCTTCGGCACCATTCCATGCCCCGGATCGACGCTATCAAAGCGTCCATGCCCTGTCAGCATGTCGACACCGAATGCACCTGTTAGTGCGCGGAATGTTGACCATGTGCGACGCGCGGGCGCTCGCAGGTGAGCGGGCGGCGGCACCACCGCCCCTATCATCAGCGCACTTTATCCAGCGTGATCGGCAGGTCGCGCACGCGTTTGCCGGTCGCGTGATAGATCGCGTTGGCGATGGCTGCCGCCGTGCCGACCAGGCCGATCTCGCCGACGCCCTTGATGCCGAGCGGGTTGATGATCTCGTCCGGCTCGTCGACGAAGATCACCTCGATGTCATGCACGTCGGCATTCACCGGCATGTGATATTCGGCGATGTTGGCATTCATCATGCGCCCGAACTTGTGATCGATCAGCGTTTCCTCGTGCAGCGCCATGCCGACGCCCCAGACGACGCCACCCATGATCTGGCTGCGCGCGGTCTTGGTGTTGAGGATGCGTCCGGCGGCGACCGCATTGACGATGCGCGTCACGCGCACGACGCCGAGCTGCTCATCGACCTTCACCTCGGCGAAGACCGCCGAATGCGCGTAGCGGGCGAACTTGCCGTCGTCATTCGATCCTTCGGAAGCCTCCTGCTCGATGCGGTCGACCTTGCCGTGCCGCATCGCGTCCGCGATCGATACGGCGCGTGAGGCATCGTCCGTCGCGACGATCCTGCCGTCTGCGAGCCTCACGCCGTCCAGCTTCGCGTCGGCGAGCGGGGAGTGAGGCATCTTCTTGGCCAGCCGCAGCAATTCCTTGCGCACCTTCGCGGTTGCCGCGCCGATCGCGCCCGCGACCGAAGCCGCCATCCACGACCCGCCCTCCACCGGCGACTGCGGCAAGGTCGAATCGCCGAGCTTTACGGTGACATTCTCCAGCGGCAGGCCAAGCATCTCGGCCGCCAGCTGCGTCATGATGGTGTAAGTGCCGGTGCCGATGTCGGCCGTCGCGCAGGACACTTCCGCATGGCCGTTCGCCGTCAGCACGATGCGCGCGGCGGTGTCCATCTGCATCGCTTCCCAGATGCCGGTCGCCATGCCCCACCCGACCAGCTCGCTGCCGTCGCGCATCGCGCGCGGCTCGCTCTTGCGCTTCTCCCACCCGAAGGCGTCGGCGCCCTGGCGGTAGCATTCGCGCAGCTTCTTGCTCGAGTAGGGAATACCTGCGTTCTGGTCGCGATCCGAGTAGCAGCGCAGGCGCAACTCCAGCGGATCGAGCTTGAGCGCGACCGCGAGCTCATCCATCGCGCATTCGAGCGCATACATGCCGGTCGCGCCCCCCGGCGCGCGCATGTCGGCCGGCGTCGGCAGGTCGAGGCGCGCGAGCTTCTGGCCGTATTTCGCGTTGGCGCATTTGTAGAGGGCAGCCGACCAGCCCACGTCGTTGCGCGCGAAGTCCTCATACTGCGACGTGATGGCGATCAGCTCGTGCTTGACCGCCTCGAGCGTGCCGCCCGCGTTCGCGCCGAGCGCAACATGCTCGATCGAGCCCGGACGGTAGCCGAGGGTGAACATCTGCTGGCGCGACAGCACCAGCCGCACCGAGCGCTCGAGCGCCCGCGCCGCGAGCACCGCGAGGGTGAGCTGATGCGCCGGACGCAGCCCCGAACCGAAGGCTCCGCCCACGAACGGCGAGACGACGCGAACGTCGTCGGCCTTCATCTTGAACACGCTGCAGATGTAGCGCTGCACGTTCTGCACGCCCTGCGTCTTGTCGTAGACGGTGAGCTTGCCGTCGCCCTCCCAGATCACGGTCGAGCCGAACAGCTCCATCGGATTGTGGTGCTCGATCGGAATGTAATAGTCCGCTTCGTGACGCACCTCGGCGGAGGCGTAAGCCTTGTCCGCCTTGCCGCGCGACGTCGCCTCGGTCTTGGCGGGCTTGGCTTCGTCGCGCCGCGCGTGGAGGTCCGTGACGTGCGCCTCCTGCGCGTATTCAACGCGCACCAGCGTCGCTGCGAAGCGCGCGATCTCCCATTCCTCGGCCACGACCAGGGCGACCGGCTGTCCGCTGAACAGGACCTTGTCCTCATAGAGCGGCCGGTACGGCGAGCCGTCCGGCGCGACGTCGTCCTTGTAGGCGCGGCTGGTGCGGGCCATGCGCGGGCGGTGCTCGTGCGTCAACACGTCGATGACGCCGCCAACGCGCAGCGCCTCGCTGGTGTCGATGCGCGTGATGCGGCCCTTGGCGATGGTCGATGTTACAAGAGCGCCATGGGCAAGGCCGGGCGTATTGTACTCGCCCGCATATTTGGCGGCGCCGGTGACCTTGGCGCGGCCATCGACGCGGGAAGCCGGTGTGCCGATATGCGTGTGCATGCCGCTTACCTGATTTTCTTGTTCGATTGGGACTGTGGCGTTGCATGCGCGGCCTGCGTCAACGCGCGAACGACGGTGCGCCGGGCAAGATCGATCTTGAACCGGTTATGTTCAAAGCCCCTGGCGTCGCGCAGCAGGAGATCGGCCGCGCGCGTGAACGTCGCTTCGTTCGCGGCCTGCCCGCGCAAAGCGGCTTCGGCTGCCGGATCGCGCCAGGGCTTGTGCGCCACGCCACCCAGGGCGAGCCGCGCCTCCGCGATGCGGTCGCCGTCGAGCACGAGCCCCGCCGCGACCGAGACGAGGGCGAATGCATAGGAGAGGCGGTCGCGGATTTTCAGGTAGGAGTAGTTCTTGGCGAAACCCTGCGCGGGCAACACGACGGCCGTGATGAGCTCGTCCGGGTGCAGGTTCGTGTCCCGCTGCGGCGTATCTCCCGGCAAGCGATGAAAGTCGGCGAAGCCGATCGTCCTGTCGCCGGCCGGTCCGGTCACGTGCACGGTTGCCTCGAGCGCCGCGAGCGCCACGCACATGTCGGAGGGATGCGTCGCGATGCAGGCCTGGCTGTGCCCGAGGATCGCGTGCATGCGGTTGAGGCCGTCGATCGCCGAGCAGCCCGAGCCGGGTTCGCGTTTGTTGCAGGGTGTGGCGGTATCGTAGAAATAATAGCAGCGCGTGCGCTGCAGGAGATTGCCGCCGGTCGAGGCCATGTTGCGCAATTGCTGCGAAGCGCCGCCCAGTATCGCGCTCGACAGCAGCGGATAGCGCTGTTCGACGAGCGGATGGTAGGCAAGATCGGAATTCGGCACCAGCGCACCGATGCGCAAGCCGCCTTGCGGCGTCTCTTCGACCCCGGTGAGCGGCAGCCGCGACACGTCGATCAGCCGCGACGGGCGCTCGACATCTTCCTTCATCAGGTCGATCAGGTTGGTTCCGCCTGCGATGAACTTGGCCGCCGGATCGGCAGCGATCTGGCGGACCGCGTCGGCGACGTTGCTTGCCCGTGCGTATTCGAAATTGATCATGATTTCATCGCCTGCTGAATCGCGGCGACGATGTTGGGATAGGCGCCGCAACGGCAGATGTTGCCGCTCATCAGTTCGCGGATCTCCTCGGCGGTCTTGGCCTTGCCCTCGGCGATCAGTCCCACCGCCGAGCAGATTTGCCCGGGCGTGCAATATCCGCACTGAAACGCGTCGTGGTCGATGAAGGCCTGCTGCAGCGGATGCAGCGCGCCATCCTTCTCCAGTCCCTCGATGGTGGTGATGCTGGCGCCGTCCTTCATGACGGCGAGCGTCAGGCACGAATTCACCCGCCGTC
>JAXDNZ010000186.1:0-2665 GCA_034669185.1 Hyphomicrobiales bacterium | reverse complement strand
CGCCGACCTGCACGGGCAGCTGTCTCCGGTCTATTTCCGTGAGCCGTCGCAGAACCTCGGCGTCGGCGACGCGCGGGGCGCGCCGCCGCATCTGACCGGCAAGGCCTTCCTCGAGTGGTTCGGCATCAAGGAGCGCTCGCCGGAAGCCTACGCGCTGACATCGGAGGATTTCGCCGCGCTCGCGAAAAGCTACGGCAGGCTCGGTGGGCTCGATCGGCTCGCGACCGTCGTGAGGGCGGTGCGTGCGGAGCGCGGCGACGACAAGGTGCTGCTGGTTGACGGCGGCGACACGTGGCAGGGCTCGCTCGGTGCGTTGCGCACCAAGGGCCAGGACATGGTCGACTGCGTCAAGCTGCTCAAGCCGGACGCCATGACGGGCCACTGGGAGTTCACCTACGGCACCGACCGCGTGAAAGAGCTGGTCGACAGTCTCGGTTTTCCGTTTCTCGCCCTCAATGTGCGCGACACCGAATGGCAGGAGCCGGTTTTTCCGCCCTACAAGATGTTCGAAAAGGGCGGCGTGAAGGTCGCGGTGCTCGGCGAGGCGTTTGCCTATACGCCCATCGCCAATCCGCGCTGGATGATTCCGACCTGGTCATTCGGCATCCGCGAGGACGACGTGCGCGCAACCGTCGACAAGGCGCGCAACGAAGGGGCGCAACTCGTCGTTCTCAATTCGCATTGCGGCTTCGACGTCGATCGCAAGCTCGCCGCGCGCGTCGCGGGCATCGACGTGATCCTCAGCGCGCACACCCACGACGCGCTGCCGCAGGTGTTCCACGCCGGCAAGACGCTGATCGTCGCGTCGGGCAGCCACGGCAAGTTCATCTCCCGCATCGATCTTGCGCTACGTCCCGGGGAAACGCCCGACTTCAAGCACAGACTGATACCGCTGTTTTCCGATGTCATCGCACCCGATCCCGAGATGCGCACCGCGGTCGAGAAGGCTCGCGCGCCGTTCGCCGCCGAGCTTGCGCGCGAAGTCGGGCGCACCGAGTCATTGCTCTACAGGCGTGGCAGTTTCAACGGCACATTCGACGATCTGATCTGCAACGCCCTGATCGAAGAGCGCGACGCCGAGATCGCGCTCTCGCCCGGTTTCCGCTGGGGCACCAGCGTGCTGCCGGGATCGCCGATCACGATGGAAGACATCCATAACGCGACCGCGATCACCTACCCGAACGTCTATCGGTTGCCGATGAGCGGCGCACGGCTGAAGGAAATTCTCGAAGACGTCGCGGACAACCTGTTCAACCCCGATCCGTATTATCAGCAAGGCGGGGACATGGTCCGCTGCGGCGGGCTCGGCTACACGGTCGATCCCGGCAAACCGGCCGGCAGCCGCATCTCGGGCATGGTGCATCTCCAGTCCGGCAAGCCGATCGATTCCGCCAAGGACTACACGGTCGCGGGCTGGGCCAGCGTCAACGAAGGCACCGAAGGCCCGCCGGCGTGGGAGCTGGTCGAAAAATACGTCGCGCGGAAGAAAACCGTCATGGTCGCGCCGAGTACCGCCGTGAAAGTGATAGGCGGTTGACGCAGTAACTGCATCTCGCATCCGGCAATTCCTTGGAATACCGTTCTCCGTCGCGTACACTGTGGAGAAAATTGCCGCGTCGCGGCGAGGAATCTCCCATGGCGGACGATAAAGCGCGCCGACCTGTGACGCCATCGCGGCGCCGGTTCTTGACTGGCGCGGCCGGGGTTTCGGGCGCGGCATTGACCGGTGCACCGGCGCTCGCCGGCAACCCGAAGAACTTGCCGCCGAACGTACCCGAATGGACGCGCACGCTGGGCGACGGCGTCGCGGTGCGGCCTTATGGCCATCCGTCCAAGCACGAGGCGCACGTCATCCGCCGCGACGTCTCGTGGCTGACCGCAAGCCGCGAATCCTCGGTCAGCTTCACGCCGCTGCACGCGCTCGACGGCATCATCACGCCGAGTGGGCTCTGCTTTGAGCGGCATCATTCGGGCATCGCGGAGATAGACCCGGAGGACTATCGGCTCATCGTCCATGGCCTGGTCGAGAAGGACCTTATCTTCACGCTCGCGGAGCTAAAGCGCTTCCCGCGCGTGAACCGCATCTACTTCCTGGAGTGCGCGGCGAATTCCGGCATGGAATGGCGCGGCGCACAACTGAACGGCTGCCAGTACACGCACGGCATGGTGCATTGCGTCGAATACACCGGTGTGCCGCTGCGCCTGCTGCTCGCCGAGGCCGGCGTGAAGCCGAGCGCGACATGGCTGCTTGCCGAGGGCGCGGACTCAGCCGCGATGAGCCGCTCGATCCCGATCGCCAAGGCGCTCGACGATTGCATTGTTGCAACCCACATGAACGGCGAGATGCTGCGTCCCGAACAGGGCTATCCTGTGCGGCTCGTGGTGCCCGGTTGGGAAGGCAACGTCTGGGTCAAATGGCTGCGCCGGCTCAAGCTCGGCGACGCGCCGTGGTTCGCGCGCGAGGAGACCTCGAAATATACCGACTTGATGCCGGATGGAAATGCGCGGCGATTCACGTTCGTGATGGACGCGAAGTCCGTCATCACCTCGCCGTCGCCGCAGGCGCCCGTTCGGCACAAGGGCTACACGGTGATCTCGGGGCTCGCATGGTCGGGGCGCGGGAAGGTCGCGCGCGTCGATGTTTCGCTCGATGGCGGCAAGAACT
>JAXDNZ010000185.1:0-2684 GCA_034669185.1 Hyphomicrobiales bacterium | reverse complement strand
TCACCTGGTCGGTCTTGTTGGCGAAGTGCCGCGTGAATGTCAGCATCAGGCCCCCAGCCCGCCCTTGTCGGCGATGAATTGCACCACCGTATCGACGCCCTGCCCGGTCTTGAGATTGGTGAACACGAACGGCCGCATGCCGCGCATCTTCTTCGCGTCGCGTTCCATCACGTCGAGCGAGGCGCCGACATGCGGCGCGAGATCGACCTTGTTGATGACGAGCAGGTCCGAGCGCGTGATGCCGGGGCCGCCCTTGGAGGGAATCTTGTCGCCCGCCGCGACGTCGATCACATAGAGGGTGAGGTCCGCCAATTCGGGAGAGAACGTCGCCGCGAGATTGTCGCCGCCGGACTCGATCAGCACCAGGTCAAGGTCGGGGAATTTCGCCCGCATCTCCGCAACCGCCGCGAGGTTGATCGAGGCATCCTCGCGGATCGCGGTGTGCGGGCAGCCGCCGGTCTCGACACCGGCAATGCGCTCGGCCGCGAGCGCGCCGGAGCGCACCAGGTATTCGGCGTCCCATTTGGTGTAGATGTCGTTGGTGATGGCGGCGATCTCATATTCGCTGCGCAGACGCTTGCACAGCGCGTCCATCAGCGCGGTCTTGCCCGACCCGACCGGTCCGCCGACGCCGACACGCAAGGGACCATTGGGATTCATGACGCTTGTTCCTATCATGAGCGAAACAGCCGTGTGTACTGCGTTTCATGGCGCATGCCGGCGATATCGGCGCGGAACGCTGCACTTCCGACATCGTCGAGCCGGGTCGTCAGCGCACGAGCCGCCGTCGTGGCGACGTTCGGCTCGAGTGCCGCGAGCAGGCGCTGACCGTCGGTCTGGCCGAGCGGGATCAGGCGGACGCCGGCCGAGATGAAATTGGCGGTGACGGCGTGCAGATACGCGTTGAGCGCAGGGGCGAGCGCGATGCCGTGCCCGGCCGCCGCGGCTCCGACCGCGACCGGATAGGCGACCGCTCCATCCCACACCCTCGCGAGCGCCTCGAGGGCGGCGCACGGCCACGCCGCGCGCGTCGCATCGATGAAGGCGCGCCCCTGTGCGGTCGTCTCGAGAAGGCGTTCCCGGGATGGCGCGAACGCAGCCGCGAGCTCGGCTGCGGCATGCAGCGCCGTGTCGTCATTCGCATCGATCGCGCGATGCGCGTGCACGAAGAACACCGCATCGCAAAAGACGCCGCCTTCCGCGAGCACGACCGCGAGCCAGCGCCGCAGCGTCTCGGCATCCATGACGTCGCCGGCCTCCACCGCCCATTCGATGCCGCCCGAATAGGAGAACGCGCCGACCGGATAGGCCGGCGACAGCCACGCCATCAGGCGATAGAGGGCGGCGCTCGATCCGTCGTCTCGCTCATTCCCGCGAAAGCGGGAATCCAGACCTTTTGGATCGCAAGGACTGGGTCCCCGCTTCCGCGGGGACGAGCGGGCGCGTTTCTTACGCGCCATGGCCGTGATCGTGATCATGCCCGGGCGGCGCGGCAGGCTCGGGATCGAACGATGCCTCGACCAACGCTATGCGCGCGCCGAGCCCTTTCACCATCTCCTCCAGCACGTGATCGCGACGGATACGCAAGCCCTTGTCCGTGAACTGCACGTCGGTATGGCGGTTGCCGATGTGCCAAGCGAGCCGCACGAGATCTTCGGGTGTTTTCGCGGTCAGCTCGACCAGCGGCTCGGCTTGCCCGGCGACCGCAACGACCGATCCGTCCTCGAGCACGAGCCCGTCGCCATCGCGCAACATGACCGGCGCCGCAAAATCCAGCAGCAGCTTGATGCCTTTTTCGGTGGTGAGTACGATGCGGCGCCGCTGGCGATCGCCGGCATCGAGCACGACGCGGTCGACCGCGCGGCGCGCGTCCCACGTTCCGGCGTCCGCGATCCCGCCGACATGCCGCATCGCGTTACTCATTCGACCTGGCTATCCGTTGCCGCGGCTGCGTCCGCGCTCAAAACAAGAAGTACCGTTGCGCCATCGGTAGCACGGCCGCGGGCTCACAGGTGAGCAGTTCACCGTCGGCGCGCACCTCATAGGTCTCGGCATCGATCACGATGTCGGGCGTCGCACCGTTGTGCACCATGCTCTTCTTGCCGATCTTGCGTGTGTTCGACACCGCGACCAGCTCCTTTTGGATGCCGAGCTTCTTGCCGAGCCCCGCGTTCACGGCGGCCTTCGACGAGAACACCACCGACGACGCCGTCAGCGCGCGGCCGAACGCGCCGAACATCGGGCGGTAATGCACCGGCTGCGGCGTCGGGATCGAGGCGTTCGGATCGCCCATCTGCGCCGCCACGATGGTGCCGCCTTTGATGATGCAGTCGGGCTTCACGCCAAAGAAAGCCGGCGACCAGAGCACGAGATCCGCCATCTTGCCCTTCTCGATCGAGCCGATGATCTTCGAGACGCCGTGGGCGATCGCCGGGTTGATCGTGTACTTGGCGACATAGCGCTTCACCCGCGCATTGTCGTTGTCGCCCTTCTCTTCCTTGAGCCGTCCGCGCTGCTTCTTCATCTTGTCGGCGGTCTGCCACGTGCGGATGATGACTTCGCCCAGCCGGCCCATGGCCTGGCTGTCCGACGACATCATCGAGAGCGCGCCGAGATCGTGGAGGATGTCCTCGGCGGCGATGGTCTCTTTTCGAATTCTGCTCTCGGCGAAGGCCAGATCCTCG
>JAXDNZ010000184.1:0-7168 GCA_034669185.1 Hyphomicrobiales bacterium | reverse complement strand
CGCGGTCGCGGTGTCGGAGACACCGTCATTGCTGGGCGAGGTCGACGCGCAGGCGCTGGTGCGCGATTTGGCCGAGCACATGGCCGAGTGGGATGAAGCGCTGCCGCTCGAACGACGCCTGATGCATGTCGCCGCCACCATGGCCTGCCACGGCTCGGTGCGCGCCGGCCGCCGTCTCAAGGGCGACGAGATGAACGCGCTGCTGCGCGAGATGGAGGCGACGCCAAACTCAGGCCAGTGCAATCACGGCCGCCCGACGTATGTCGAGCTGAAGCTCTCTGATATCGAGAGGCTATTCGGTCGCCGTTAGCCGCAGAATGACGAACTGCGTATCGTCGTAGCTGCGCCGTTCAATTTCGTCGAACCCGGCGGGCGCTTTGAAGCCCGCGTCTGTCGCTTCCTCGACCACGATCAGCGCGCTTTTCGTCAACCATCCGCCCGCACCGGCCGAAGCGAGCGCTTTCTCACCAAGATTCTTCCCATATGGCGGATCGAGAAACACCAGCGAGAACGGCTCAACCGGATGCGCCGCGCCGAGCTTGGTCGCATCGCGGCGGAAGATGCGGGTTGCCGCCGCAAGACCCAAAGCCTCGACGTTCTGGCGCATCAGCGCGCGCGCCTCGGCACCGTCGTCGACAAACAGCGCGAAGGCCGCGCCGCGCGACATCGCTTCGAGGCCGAGCGCTCCGGTGCCGGCGAAGAGATCGAGCACGCGCGCCCCGCTGACCGGGTCGCCATAGGCGTGCGCCAGGATGTTGAAAAGGGATTCGCGCAAGCGGTCGGCGGTCGGGCGGATGCCGTGCGATTTCGGCGCCGCGAGCGCGCGGCCGCGCAGGCGTCCGCCGACGATGCGCATCTAGCGCCGGCCTTTCGGGCGCTGACCCCTCCCCCGCTTGCCGGGGTGGGAAGCCGGGGAGGCCCGCCGGGTGGAGACTCCGTCGCGACCGTCGAACGATGGCCTTGCCCCCTCGCCGCGCTTGGGACGGTGAAACCTCTTCTGTTTCGCCGTGTAGGTCGTGCCCTTCTTTTCGGACTTTGCCCTGCTTGGCCCCTCACCCGCTTGCCGCCGTTCTGCCTCGCCACGGGCCGGCGGCGGCACGGATTGAGGCGCTTGGTGCTTCTTTGCCCGCTCGACAAGCGGCAAGGAGAAATCCGCTCCCGCGGCTTTCGCAAGTCGCTCGCCGAGCTGCTCGCGCAACACGCGCGTCGGAACTTCCTCGATCTTGCCGTCCCCGATCTCACCGAGCTGAAACGGGCCGAACGACACGCGGATCAGCCGCGCCACGTGCAGGCCGAGGTGGCGCAGCACATTGCGCACCTCGCGGTTCTTGCCTTCGCGGATAGCGAACGTGATCCAGACGTTGGAGGTTTGCTCGCGATCGAGGGTCGCCTCGATCGGCCCGTAGTTGACGCCATCGACCGTCACGCCGTCGCGCAGCTCATCGAGTTGCGCTTGCGTCACCTTGCCGTATGCCCGCACGCGATAACGCCGCAGCCAGCCGGTCGCCGGCAGTTCGAGCGCACGCGCGAGTCCGCCGTCATTGGTGAGCAGCAGCAGTCCTTCGGTATTGAGGTCGAGCCGGCCGACGCCGACGAGACGCGGCAGGTCCTTCGGCAAGGCGGAAAAGATGGTCGGTCGCCCGTGCGTGTCCGCGGTGGTGGTCACGAGCCCGCGTGGCTTGTGATAGAGGAAAAGCCGCGTGCGCTCCGCGCCTGGCAGCGGCTTGCCGTCGACCACGATGCGGTCACGCGGCGTCACATTGAGCGCAGGCGACGAGACTTTCGCGCCGTTGACCGAAACGCGCCCCGCCACGATCCAGCCCTCCGCCTCGCGTCGCGAGCAGAGCCCGGCGCGTGCCATGACCTTGGCGATGCGCTCGCCTTCGTCGTGATTCTGAGCCATAGAGCCTTATGCCACAGTCTTTCATGGATGACGCGCTCGCGGATGCGCGTGCGGCGCGCGACGCCGGCGAGGTGCCGGTCGGCTGCGTGATCGTCCGCGAGGGTGCCGTGCTGGCACGCGCGAGCAACCGGACGCTGCGCGACCGCGATCCGACCGCGCATGCCGAGATGCTGGCGATCCGCGCGGCGTCGTCCGCGCTCGGCTCCGAACGGCTCACCGACTGCGACCTCTACGTGACGCTCGAGCCCTGCGCGATGTGCACGGCCGCGATTTCGTTCGCGCGCATCCGCCGGCTCTATTATGGCGCGGCTGATCCGAAGGGCGGTGCGGTCGAGAGCGGGGTGCGGTTCTTTTCTTCGCCGACGTGCCATCACCGTCCGGAAGTCTACAGCGGCATCGGCGAAAGCGACGCAGCGGCGCTGCTCAAGGTTTTCTTTCGCGAACGGCGCTGACGTCTTGTAGCCCGGATGGAGCGTAGCGACATCCGGGGTAGGCGCTCCCGGGTTTCGCTGCGCTCAACCCGGCCTACGGACTCATCCGGGCTACGACAGCAACGCCCCCAGCTTCTCCTTGACTTCGGCCTTGATCGGTTCGGCCACGCGCAGGATCGCGCTTGCCTGCAGGAAATCGAGCATGCGGAAGATGCCGATGTTCGGCCGCAGCACGAGGTCGGGTGCGCCGCTTTTCAGTTTCTCGGTCACGATCGTGTGGCCCATGATCGAGATCGCGGTGAACAGGCTCTCCCACGGGTCCGGCACGCCGCCGCCGTCGGCCGCGCCACCCGAGACATCGATCGCCAAGATGACATCGGCCTTGCCACGCAGCACCGTGAATGGAAGCGGATCGACCACGCCACCGTCAACCAGCACACGCTCGCCCACCGTTACCGGCCGCACCAGGCCGGGCACCGCCAACGCCGATGAGATCGCTGGTTTGAGTGCACCTTCCGTGAGCAGGATCGTCTCGCGACGATGCAGGTCCGCCGTTACGGCGATCAGCGGAATCTTCAGGTCGGCGAAGCTGGCTGGCAGCAGCGCGGCCAGAAACGCGTCGTAGAATTTCTCGCCGTCGACCACCAGCGGATTGCCGAAGCCAGCGCCGAGGATTTCCGACCACGCGACCGCGCGCGCCGCCATCACGCGGCGCAGCACCTCGCCGCGGTCGTGCGCGATCTTGATCAGATGGCGGCGCATTGCGCGGCCACTGAGCCCGGCCGCATAGCCGGCGCCGATCACCGCGCCGATCGAGGAGCCCGCGATCGCGACAGGCGCGACGCCCATCTCGTCGAGCGCCTCGATCACCACGATGTGGGCAAGCCCGCGCGCGCCGCCTGCGCCCAGCGCAAGCGCGAAGCTCTTCACGCCACGCTCATTTAGCGCCCGCCTGCTGCGCGAATTCCCAAGCGGTGGCGGCGAGCGGACGCACCATCTGCGCCCGCGCGGGCGCATTCTCGTTGGTGGCGGTGCCGTCGCGCACGCGCCCGACGATGCCCTGCAGGATCGCGGCGAGGCGGAAGAAGTTATAGGCCGAGTAGACGGCGAGATACGGGCGCGGGTTGAGCCCGGTGCGCGCCACATAAGCATCGACGTATTCGGCGAGCGAGGGAATACCGAGCGCCTTCAGGTCGAGGCCGACCAGCGATCCGGTTCCGGCGCCGCTATCCGAATGCGGCATATGCCACTGCATGCAGTGATAGGTGAAGTCGGCGAGAGGGTCCCCCAGCGTCGAGAGCTCCCAGTCGAGCACCGCGAGCACGCGCGGCTCGCTCGCATGTAGGATCATGTTGTCGAGGCGGTAGTCGCCGTGCACGAGCCGGACCGGCGCGGCCGGCGGCAGATGGCCCGGCAGCCACTCCATGATGCGCTCCATCTCGTCGATCTTCTCGGTCTCGGAGGCGCGGTACTGCTTCGACCAGCGGTCGACTTGACGGGCGACGTAATTCTCGCCGCGGCCGTAGTCGGACAAGCCGATCTGCGAGGGCTCGTAGGAGTGCAGCCGCGCGAGCGTCGCATTCATGGCGTCGAACACGGCGGTGCGTTCGGCCGGGTTCGAACCCGGCATGTCCGGCACCCAGATCACACGCCCTTCGACGTACCCCATGACGTAGAAGGCGGTACCGGCGATGCTCTCGTCGCCGCAGTAGACGACCGGCTCGGCGACCGGAAAGCCCTGCTTGTAAAGCGCGCTGATGACCTTGAATTCGCGGTCGACCGCGTGGGCGGAGGGTAAGAGCTTGCCGGGAGGCTTGCGGCGCAACACGTATTTGCGCGCGGGCGTCTCGAGCATGTAGGTCGGGTTCGACTGGCCGCCCTTGAACTGCTTCACGTTCAGCGGGCCCTTGAAGCCCGGCGCATTCGCCGTGAGATAGGCTTCCAGCCGCGCGACATCGAAGCGCAGCGGCGCCGCTACCTCCTTGGTCCCCGTATAGGCCGCCTGGCGGTCGATGTTGGTCATGCTTTTCTCCCGGCCGAAACCTAGCGGGCTTGCCGCTGATGGCAAGGCGGTCAGACCGGGGATTTTTCGCGCGCGATCGCCAGATAGCCGATATCGCGGCGGCAAAAGCCGTCCGGCCAGCGGACCTTGTCTACTGCCGCATAGGCACGCGCCTGCGCCTCGGCGACCGTGCGGCCGGTGCCGCAGATGTTGAGCACGCGCCCGCCATTCGCCAGAATGCGGCCGCCCTCCGCCTTGGTGCCGGCGTGAAAGATCTCGACACCGGGGAGCGCCGCGGCCTCGTCGAGCCCTTCGATGACCGAACCCTTGCGATAGTCGCCGGGATATCCCTTGGTCGCCATCGCGACGGTGAGCGCCGCATGGTCGTACCAGCGCAGATCGAAGTTCTTCAGTTGCCCGTCGCGCGCGGCGATCAGCGCGGGCACGAGATCGGACATCAGCCGCAGCATCAGCACCTGGCATTCGGGATCGCCGAAGCGCACGTTGTATTCGATCAGCTTCGGCCCTTGTGCCGTGAGCATCAGCCCGAGATAGAGGATGCCCTTGAACGGCGTTCCCATTGCTTTCATCGCGCGCAACGTCGGCCGCACGAAAGCGTCCATAGCCTGCTTGGCGAGATCGTCGGTGAATGCCGGCACCGGCGAATAGGCACCCATGCCGCCGGTGTTCGGCCCCTTGTCGCCGTCGAACGCGCGCTTGTGATCCTGCGCGGAAGCGAGCGGAATCGCGGTCTCGCCATCGCACAGCGCGAAAAACGAGACTTCTTCGCCGCTCAGGAACTCTTCGATGACGACTTCGGAGCCGGCCGCGCCCAAACCGCCGCCGAACATCATGTCGATTGCTGCTTCGGCGTCCTCGATGGTCTGCGCCACGACGACGCCTTTGCCGAATGCGAGCCCGTCGGCCTTGACCACGATCGGCGCCCCTTGGGCGCGCACATAGACTTTCGCCGGCACCGCCGATGTGAAGCGCTCATAGGCAGCGGTCGGGATGTTGTGCGCCTTGCACAGCTCCTTGGTGAAGCTCTTGGAGCCTTCGAGCCGCGCCGCGGCCTTGGTCGGCCCGAAGGTCCGAAAGCCGGCCGCTTCGATATCGTCGACGATGCCGGCAACCAACGGATTGTCCGGGCCGACGACGACGAAATCGACCGCCAGCTTCCTGCAAAGCGCCACGACCGCGGCGTGGTCGGTGAGGTCGACCGGCACGCACTCGGCCTCTTTGGCGATCCCGGCATTGCCCGGCGCGCACCAGAACCGGGTCACCAGCGGCGAGCCCGCGATCTTCCACGCGAGTGCATGTTCGCGCCCGCCCGAGCCGAGAAGAAGGATTTTCATGCTCGCCGGTCTAGCAAGATTCGGCCATGCATGCCCTATGCGGGGAGCGTGATCGCGGCCTTTGTCCCCGGCGGCAGCGGCGTCGAATCAACCTCGATGACCCCGTTGCGCAGGCGCACCCGATAGGTGGCGAGCTTCTCGGTGAACGGCGGCGGCGCGCAGCCGTCCTCCAGGCGGTACTGGTACCCATGCCATGGACAAGTGACGCAGCCGTCGATGATGCGGCCTTCGCCGAGCGGGCCGTTCTGGTGGGCGCACAGGTTGGTCAGCGCGCCGATCTGGCCGCCGTCGCGGAAAACCGCGATGCGCTCGCCGTCCGCCGCCGTCACGATCAGCGCGCATTTGTCCGGAATCGTTTCCGGCGGGCCGACCGCGATCCAGCCATCGGACTTCGCACGCGTCTCGCGCTCGCGCCAGGCGGCCGCGACGTGCAACAGCGTCACGGCGGCAAACGATGCGCCGAGCAGGATGGGGATGAAGATGCGGCGGTCCTCCTGCATCACGCCGAGGGCCACGTGCATCACCAGCACGCCGTAGGCGACGTAGAGCGCCATGTGCAGCGCCTTCCAGATGCGCGGCGTGAGGAAAGCGAGCCAGAAATCATGGCTGGTCGCCGCGAGCAGAAACATGACGGTGAGGCCGAATAGCCCGAGCGCCTTCATGGGGAAGCCGATGAACTGCATGTATTTCGGATTGTTGGTCATTTCGGTCAGCAGGTCGCCCATCGCGCCGACCGCCGAGAACCAGTCGACGACCGACACCGCGTGCACCAGCGCGACGATGAATGTCAGCACGCCGAAATGCCGCCGATTGTAGAGAAGCGGCAGAAAGCGCGAGTCTAGCCGCGCCGCGGGGCCGATCATCAGGATGATGGTCAGCATGACGAACGCGCAGGTGCCGAACGCGTTGATGCGCAGGTTGATCCAGGCCGGCATGTCGGCGGGCGGTTTCCGCAACGCGCCGACCGTCATGTAGGTGCCGATGAACAGCGCGACGGCGGCGAGCAGAATGCCGTCATAGAACAGCTTCTTGCGATTCCATTGCACCGCCTGGAAGCCGACGCTCACTTCTGCGGCTCCGCTTGGACCGGCGGTTCCGGCGGTGGCCGCAGCGCCAGCGCCATGGTGAAGCCCAGTGCCACGAGCACGGCGAGCACCGGCCACAGCATGCGATGAAACCTGCGATGTCCGCGCGTCATGCGGCCCTCGTCCTGATCCAGCGCAGCAGCACGTAAGGCCACAGCGCCAGGGCGCCCGGCAGGATCAGGATGCGCGCGCCGAGGGTCATCGGCGCCGGCTGCACGCGTGTGACGCCGAACGCGACGAAAGCGACCGACGCGACCGCGCCGATGGCGGCATAGAGCGCCAGCAGGTTGACCAGGCATGCGATAGCGGGATGCATCGACGCGTCCATCCGGATGTCCGACTATACGACATGGCCGGGCTTTGGTTTCGCGACACTTTGGACTGGCCGAGAC